>JAVYRZ010000009.1:0-6714 GCA_038729465.1 Thermoplasmata archaeon | reverse complement strand
TTTTCTGGACCAAACTGTTTTTTAAACAAAGTAACCTGAGCACTACCCTCGCGATCTCGCAGAATCAAAAATGCAATGTTTCCCAATACCCTGGTTTCTTGAAGCCAACCATCAACAATAACTTTTGAACGGTCTTGCAGACTTTTCAAACTATTTAGATAATTAGTTCTTTTCATTGAGTACTGTTAAATTAAAGAGATATATAAAAGTTAATAGGTCAGATCAAGCTCTTTCCTTTTATTAGCATTTATTTCTCCAGTTTCCAGGTCCCACCCCATAGCATTGTAATATTCTTTCTTCATGGTATCTATGTCTACAGTAACCCCTTTCAAAGGACCCTCTTTTTGTGGCTCTGTGCCTATTGCTCTTCCAGGTATCGTGAATTTAGCAGGGTTTAATCCTTCTCTCAAATTAAATAAATGCCTCATATCTTGTATCCTTTCTCCTGTCAATAAAAGCTCTTCTGGAGTGTATTCCATGCCGGTAGCTGATTTTATCATCTCTGTATAAGGTAATGTTCCGTATACAAATGAAAAAGAGCAGAACCCTAAAGCATTCTGAACCTGTTTCATATTGCTCATGATAGCATGTACCTTACCTTTGTTTTTGTATTCATATTTTTCCACTTTTTCAAAATGAAGATCTATATTGAATATTGGGCTCGGAACCGATCCTTCTTCAAATCCTAAACCACCAGCTGTATGTCTTCCAGGCGTTGGATCGGTCAAGTATGTGGTGGCCAGGCTGGGCATGTATTTAGGATCATGAGACGGAAGTTCTTGTCCTTCAACATGAATCGCTATCTTATCAGCGCCTTTTCCTATCTTTTCAGCTGCTTTTTTCACACCTAATCCCAGCACTCTTCCAAATCCTTCTCCTTTTCCTATCATATGCACAAGTTTTACTATTGCATCTGAATCTCCCCACCCAATCTTGAATCCCAAGTCTCGCTCATTGATCATTCCTTTCTCAAAACATTCCATCGCAAAACCTATTGCCGCAGCAGTTGATATAATGTCCAGACCATATTGATTGCATAGCTCAAATGACATGGCTACCGAATCCAGATCGCTGTTCAGTAAAGCCTGCCCAAATAGGGATGCACCTTCATATTCTAGTCTGTGACCTTCAATTATTCCGAATCTGGTCTCTCTTCTTATCCATGCGCCACATGCCACCGGGCAACTGGCACAACCATAGCTCTGAACATTATCCTTTACAATCATTTCCCCACTCAGTTTATTGGCGTTTTCTTCGCCAAAATCAATAATGCCTATTCCATTCCAGTTCTTGATGGGTGTATCTCCGCTCAATGCTGAAAATTCATTGCTGCCCACAGTGCCGTACTTGTGCCACATTTTGTAAATTTCTGATCTCTCATCTTTGCTGGCATTCAGCATACTCTTTGTAATCGATTTTAGAGTGTTGGAATCGAAAATATCTGCTTTTTTATTGCCCACAGCCACTATCGCTTTAAGTTTTTTAGAGCCCATTACAGCACCAAGCCCAGATCTGCCTAATGCCCTACCTTTATCTGTTATTATGCAAGATATCAGTGACATATATTCGCCGGCTGGTCCTATAGATAAAACTTCAGCTCCTTTGTGCCTATTTTTTAAAATTTCTTCTGTTTCAGTAGTATTTTTACCCCATAGATCTTTGGCACTGAGGACTGAAATTTTGCCATTGTCTATTAATATATACACCGGCTCTTTAGATATCCCATTTATGAAAATGCCGTCTAAACCAGCCTGCATCAACTTAGGGCCAAAATGACCACCACAGTTGGAATCGCCCCAGGTACCGGTCAATGGAGATTTAGCTACTGCCATAAAGCGTCCGGACATTGGAATATTTGTGTTATTTAACAGTCCTGGAACTATACCTAAGGTGTTTTCTGGACCTAGAGGATCTGCATTTGGTTTCTGATGAGTATGTAAATACCATACTCCTAAACCATATCCGCCTAAAAATTTCTTATAAACAGAATCATCAACATGCTCTACTTTAACATTATTTCTACTTATGTCTACTATTCCTATCAAATTATTTACTGCTTTCATAAAAATATATTATACGCTTAAATTATTTAAAAGTTTATATTTTGTATATGGTAGAAATTAACGGCTGGATCATTTTTTAATCTATGCCAGCATAGTGCAGATATTTTTAATTGTTTTTAGTATAAGTTAAATAACTAACACAAAATACGTATTATACATGAAAATTCGATTAAAAAAATATTATTCATCTAACTGTATATTATCGCCAAAGCATTTTGTTTGGGTGAATAAATCAAAATATGTTATAGGCAATAAAAATCTAATATATTTCGCTTAGCAAGTATCAATTTTACGAAGTATTTTCTATAAATACTCTCTGAAAATTGTTCAGTATAGGATATTTTGTTCATAACCTCGCATTATCAATTTTTTGTTTAAATCTCTGAATTTTTCAGATACATTCTGATCGATACTTTTAATCAAAGAATCTATCGATATTAGGTTTGTGGCCTTTGCGAATGCGCCAAGCATTACCATATTCACCATCTTTGGACTTTTTTCTTGATTTGCTATGTCATATGCGGGAACTATTACTAATTTGCCAGGGATAGCTGGAACATTAGGTACCAAATTTTTCTCGACAATCAAGTATTCTGATTTTTTTGCAAGAGAAACAAACTTATCCATAGTTTTCTGATATAATACTATTAAAGCCTGGGGTTTTGTTATTACTAAGTCATAAATTTCATGGTCATCAACAATAATATCTGAATAAGTGATGCCTGACCTTACAGCGGCAGTGTATGATCTAGTACTAATCACATTTTTGTTTTCGTGCATAGCATAAGCATGAGCCAGTATCGATCCTGCTAAAACCAACCCTTGTCCCGCCCAGCCTGCAATGCGGATCTGTATCATTTTCTCACCTGCCTTATTATTTTATCCATCTCTTCTGTAAGTTCTGGTCTCTCTATGTCTACAAATTCTCCAATTTTGAATATCCCTTCTCCGTCAGGCCTGGCTTTTTCTTTAAACATATGCAACATTTCTATGTGATCCATCCCCAGAATTTTTCCTTCATAGGTCGGGCATTGAGATAGAACCTCGATAAAAGAAAAACCTTTTTTCATCATCGCTTTTTCAATGCTTTTAATAAGCTGCGGTAAATGCCAGGTGGTCCATCTGGCTACATAGGTAGCACCTGCAGCTTTAACAAGCTCTGAAACATTGAATGAATATCCAGGATTTCCATAAGGAGTAGTAATGGTTCTGGTGTTATGCTCGGTTGTAGGCGCTACCTGGCCGCCAGTCATTGCATATATCCCGTTATTTACCATTATTACTGTCATGGCTATATTTGACCTGGCAGCATGTATTAGATGATTTCCGCCAATGCCCACACAATCTCCGTCTCCCGCCACAACAAGAACTTTCAATGAAGGATTTGCTATTTTTACACCTGTAGCAAATGCTATTGCGCGGCCATGATGTGTATGAAAAGTATCAGTCTTTAAATATGGAGAAGGAATCCATGCTGAACATCCTATACCTGATACTGCCACTATCTGTTTGCTATCTATTTTAGAGTGATCAATTGCTCTTGTAATAGCATTTAATATTTGCCCATCGCCACATCCAGGGCAGAAAGCAGAGGGAAATCTTCGAATATATTTTTCTTTCAATTCTTTAGCAGTTATCATTTTATCACTTCCATGATCTTATTATATATTTCATCAACAGTGTGAACAACACCACCTAATTTGGGATAATGCTGTACAGAGCCAAAGATTTTCTCTACTTCCATCTTGTATCCTCTTAAAGACATCTCTGGCAATAATACAGTCTTCACGTTTCTAAGCTCTTTCATCCTCTTTTCAGGTGCTGGCCAGAGCGTTTTGGGTCTGAAAAATCCAGCTTTTATCCCATTTTCACGAGCTTTTAATACTGCACCTTTTGCAGGTCTGGAAGTAGCACCATATGCTATAACAATTATGTCTGCATCATCGACAAAAAGTTCTTCATAATCTTCTATATTTTCTCTATCAGTTTCGATTTTCATGACAAGCCTGGTCACTAAATCAGAGTGCACAGATTCAGAGCCTGTGTCTCGAGTGCCATCTGGCTTGTGAGTAGAACCTGTGACTAATAGTTCATATCCAGATCCAAACAGTGCCATAGGAGGTACTCTTCCCTCGTAAGTCAGTAATTCTGCCGGCTTTTCTGCTTTTTTTCGCTCGATGAGCTCTGCCTCATGTGCTATCATTTTTTCAGTCATATGACCTACTTCTGCATCGGTCAATAATATAACTGGTATCCGGTATTTTTCAGATAGATTAAAGGCTTTGATTGTAAAATCATACATTTCCTGTACAGAATTTGGCGATAGTACTATGAGCTCATAATCACCATGGGTACCAAATCTAGATTGCATTACATCACCCTGGGCAGGCATAGTTGCTTGTCCGATTGAAGGGCCACTTCTCATTACATTAACGATTACAACCGGCGTTTCAGTCATTAATGCATATCCAATATTTTCCTGCATTAGAGAAAAACCAGGCCCGGAAGTTGCAGTCATGGCCTTCAAGCCAGTCCAAGAAGCACCTATAGCTGCTGCTATAGATCCAATTTCATCTTCCATCTGTACAAATTTACCCCCTTCTCTTGGTAACAATCTTGCCATTGATTCCATAATCTCTGAGGCAGGGGTTATTGGATATCCCGCATAGAATCTGCAACCAGCTTTTATTGCTCCTAATGCGCAAGCTTCGTCACCCTCTACAAATATCACTTTATTCATCATTTTTTCTCCTCCACATCTATTGCAAAATCAGGGCAATATAATTCACATAGTCTACAAACAATACAATTATCTAGATCTATAATATAGGGATAGAAAAGCCCGTATTCATTCACTTCTTCAGAGTTTGCTATTACTTTTTTGGGGCATACGTCTATACAGATACCGCAACCTTTACAATTGATTTTGTCTATTTTTATAGATGAAGCTTTCATAGTGTCGGGTAATAACAAATGGGTATAATAATAATTTTATCTGAACAAAAAGCAAAAGTATAGTTAAGTTGATAAGAATAGGATATTTTAAATTGCCATAGTTTGGTATTTACAGGTATATACCGCAAGCTTTTAATTTTATTTTTTTATAACTTTGATATTGAATTTACAAGATATTTGATAATAAATGTCTAAATAAAACTAATAAAAATTTATTTTTTTATCCTATATTATCAAAGAATTACAAGATTAACAAAATAATTTTTTATAAAACGAAATTGGGCATAAAAAAATTTAAATATTAAATTTTATTACTCCTTTAAGTGGTGATAAAAATATGGCTTTGTTTATAGACTCGTTGGCTATAATGCTTATAGGACTAGGCTCAGGAACATTTTTGGTAGCACTATACTTTTTGTATTCCGCATTAGGAAAAACTGAATGGATTAGAGAACAGCTGGTTATTCCCACTGTAGGAATAGGGTTGTTTGATTTCATAAGCGGTTATGAAATGTCTTTTACATGGCCACTTCCTTCAGGGTATAATATGTTATTTGGAGATCCTCTCTTGTTCTTGGGTATCCTTTTAGTTGTAGGCGCAATAATGGTTTATAAAAAAATGAACCCCGCATCTCTATCTTTCCTGTCTGTAATACTCGGAATATATGTACTGATTGGAGCATATAGTATATTTACGTATAAGCTAGAATCTGGAAATGACCTTATTAGTGCTATGGGGCTCTATGTAGTTGATGGAATTGCTGCTTTGTTAACTCCAATATTGATAATGAAACCTAATGGGGCAGGTAAAGCACTGTATTACCTGGAATTTGTACTGCTTATACTAGGAACACTTGCAGCACTATTTATTGGATATAATGCTCTGCCAGAACATTTAGTGGATTTTTCCAAATATTTCCCATCAGTGATCTCAATGTTGCTGTAACTTCCTTTTTTATTTTTTGACAACAAACTATTTTAAAAAATCTTTACCTTTTTTTAATATTTTCTTGGTTTTATCAACAGTTTTTTCAACATATGGTTTGGCAGAATCTATAGCGTTAGAGGTTATATCTGCACCTTTCTTTATTACTTTTTTGGAGTTGTTTACAATTATTGATTTTTCACTTAATGAATCTAGCTGAGACCTCAGATCTTTAAGCTCTCTTTCTATGCTTCTAGCAAGATCCGCGCTCAATCTCTCAGAATTTTTGTCAAGCGTATCTAATATCTCATTGACATTTTTTAGAAAGTTACTGCCCATGTTTTTTCCTTCGTTTTTTAAAGTTTCAGCCTCTTTCCTTAAATCTTCTATTATTCCCATGCTTTAACAAATATAATCTTCATATTTAAATTATCTCATAATTTTTTTGAATGATATCAATGCAAATACTGTAAAATTAATAAAAAGTGCAGTGAAAGGTCAATAAAAAAGATATAGTTTAACTCGTTTTATTAACCTTAATTTCGTACGATTTTAGGGAATGACTTTAGATCGAAAATCTCCGCCATTTTTTTTTTGATTTATTGGGTATTTCCGTAACAGTTCTTCTAGCTCCATCTTTTATTACATATATTTTCGATAGCTCGAAAAGCGCTTCCTTCACTGATATCTTCGGAGACATCCTCTTTTCCCTTAATATCTCAAGTATGATGAAGTACATGTAAAGAGAGATGAATGATACGAAAAAATATC
>JAVYRZ010000008.1 GCA_038729465.1 Thermoplasmata archaeon | reverse complement strand
ATGCCGATGTCAATGCATCATTCAACATAGCATTGCGTCCAGTATTTGAGGAAGGCATAGATCGATTGTATGCAGACAGGGATGCATACAAAGGGAGCACTGATACCCCCAAAGAGGCAACTTCAAGAATGATGGAGACCTTAGAACCTCCAACCCTTTAGGGTGGAGAGTATGTCAGGTATTCGATTAAAACAATATTAGATAACCATCCTCTTTAACAGTAAACGTTAACACTGGTTTTTAATGATAAAATCTATCAATTCGATAGTTTAGTCTCACATCTTCAACAGCTCATTATAGAAATTATGGATAATAAACGATTTTTCATACTCTTCAATTGGTATTTTATTCTTTTCAATTTTTCTAAATTTCTGAGAATATTTTACATTCACGAGAATTAGATTTTCTGCATTAACTATAAATTTGCTACTTTTTTTATTATAGAGACTATCTTTTACATCATCAATATCAATTTTATGGAGCCCAACCTGTTGTATTGCACCTACTATTCTGCGAACCATATTCCACATAAAACTCTCTCCTACAATTTCTAAAACGTAAAAATTATTCAGTTTTTTAATAACAATCCTCTTGACAGTTCTTGTACTGTTTCTGCCATCTGATTTAGAAAATGCACTAAAATCATGGGTTCCTAAAAATAACTCTGCACAGGCTTTCATCTTTTTTAAATCGAATCCAAGATCTAAAAAATAGTATTTATAAAATCTTTCAGATGCTATTCTGGGGTTGAAATCTTTAGTAGTTATTGCGTAAGAGTAAAAATATATATTGCGTAATTGAGAATTCAATATGCCAAATACTGTTTTTACATCTCTGCCAGTTTCTATTTTTATTACGTTTCCAATTGCGGATACTCCTCTGTCAGTTCTGCTAGCGCTTTTTAAATTCTCGGCAATTTTATATTTTTTCAACACTTTCAAAATTTCCCCTTCGACCGTGATCTTATCTGGCTGCACTTGATATCCTTCAAACTCAGAGCCTAAATATGCAAATTTTAATAGCAAATACATATTAACTTTAACTTATTAAAAATATATTAATGTTTTTGAGACTGAATATGCAAAGATTAAAAAATATTTATATAGACATAGGAAATATATTCATATCAGAAATGCTAACATATTCAGATATAATCCTCAAAATGATGAGCGAGTACGGATACACTAAAATTGAGCAAGGTCCTAAAGATTATTTATTTTTAAGCTTAGGCACTAAAATGCTTATAATATATGTTGCTCAAAAAAAGGTTACGGGAGAGGAAGTGCTAAAACATGCCAGAACTTTAGAACAGCTAGATGGTGAAAAATACATAATTTGCCTGAAAGACTATACACCAGATGCTTTTGAAACTGCGCATAAATATAATATAATATTAAATAACAGAAAAGATCTAGCTAATGACATTGGCGAATTTATTCTTAAAAAGATAGAGGATAAGGAAGAGTATAATTTAGAAGAGCTTTTTGAAGATGAAAATTTCGAGATAGAAGAAATAGAAAGAGAACCTCCAGAAACAGAAGCAGATAAAGATGCGATACCTATATTTCTAGAAGAAGTGCCAAAGCTAAATGAGCAGATAATCAAACCGATTATTTCAAAAGAAGAAGCTATGATAAATGCTCAGAGAAAAATACATGGGTTTAATATATCGTTAGTACTAGTGCCATATTTAATTTTTGAGTTTACTCTGGACATTTACGTAGAAAATGAGCTTACACCTAAATCTAAAAAAGGAATTATATGTGTAAATTTGAACACGCAACCAGAACATAAAGAGTTTATTTTCTTAGATAAAGGGTTAGAAACACTTTCCTCAATATCTGAATCTCATGAGCGATTGAAGATAGACCTTGATGTTACAGAGGCTGAAGCTAAAGCTAAAAAAATTATACTACTGGAATATTCGAAGCCTAAAGAAGATACTATTCCAAAAGAAAATGTGATCATTATCGAGAAAAAGAGACAGAGACCAAAAGAAGATTCTATGAAACTGAACGAGCTGGGAATCTATTATTGGCCTTATTGGATAGTCAGTGGAGCACGTGGCACATTAAAAATGAACGCTGTTGACGGGTCAGAAATTGAGAATGCTCAACAGTAATATATTTTTATTTTTTGATAATGAAAGCTAATATAACAGCATCTGCCGCTATAATTATTGTGTATATTATCCATGACGGTAACGTATAATTGCTGAAATCTATTATGTAGTTTCCAGTAGGTCTATAAAACACAGTGTTAAAAGTATCGTTAACGCTGCTAAGTCCGGAAGATAGCATAAGTGTATAGAATTGGGTCAGATGAGTACTGTTTCCATCATCAATCCATTCTGTAATTCTGTAAGGAGAGCTAATAAAGAATCCTGTGCCATAGTCATTGCCAGTTCCAACCTCTGCAGTTAAATCAATTATGCCGCTTACCAGAGTCCCATTTTTTAAGGGTATATCGGTACCTACCCATGCATGACCACCCCAGTTAGTACCAGAATAGCCAAGCCCAAATTCAAGCCATGCAGGAATGCCCAGAGCTCTGGCAATGGATACGTATAAAAATGATAGTTCTGCGCAGTCACCTTCTTTCTGATTCCATGTCTGCACGGCTGTTATTGGCATATTTGGAAAATTGTATATTATATCATATTTAAAATTTTTAACAATATAATTGTATATTGCCATAAGTGTTCCGTATACAGTATTCTGCCCCATTGTAATATTTTTTATCGCACTATTATTTGCAAAATATGCAGGATCTATAACCTCCAACTTATTAAACAGGTATTCAGGATGATCATACTCGTTTTTTAAATATTGCGGTATTTGGGAAACGGTTCCGCTCTCTGCAGGATTAATATACGTTCTATGCGTATACAGTGTAGCTTTATAGATAATTTGCACATCAGCACTTTTGTATAGATCCCAGCTCCACCAGGTCCTGTTGTATTCATTATTAATAGTATATGGTGAATCTGATATTTCATTAACTGTCACATACTGTATATTCGAGATATTTTCAGGAATGGAGATATTCAAAATCGCTTTACCAGAGCTGATATTCACATAAATGTTCTGGTCAATGAGAGTATTGGAGTAAGCGGGCAATATTTCGATATTGGGAGATGGCGGATTTGCTAGAATCTCTGATGCGGGTGCAAAAAAAATAAAATTGGCAATTATCAAAATCGAAACAGCAAAGATCAATCCTGCAATATATTTACTTTTCATAGCTTCGTTTTCTCCATTTTCTTTTTAGCTCCTGAGGTAAGGTATCTATTAATATTCTGTTATATACCAGATAATAAAATATTGGAACGGCAATAATCAGGCTGATCACCGAATAATATGGCGGAAAGCCCCAAATGTATGGCAGTAAAGTAAAATTAAAAAGTATTATGATCAGGATAGCATTGAATAAATATTTCATTCTCCTATTAACATATATCCCGTATCCTATCATTGCTCCTGTACTTGAATGTATCAGAGAAAATGCAAAGCTCATGATCACAAAATAAAAAGCTATGTAGATATCAAAAAATATTCTTGAATAATAATAAGTTAACGCAACAGCCCATATAGCTCCAATACCCAGCCCAAAAGTCATGCCGTTAAAGGTAACGATATATGTTCTGCTTGTTCTTTTTCTGTTCAAGAATAGGAACTTGATAAGTTCTGAAAAAAAGGCGAATGTTATAATGAATATAATGGATAGATCAATGTATTTTGAAGAGGAATAAGAAATCAAGAGAAACACTGCTGCAACAAAAGTTCCTATAATCAAGCCCATTACAAGATTGAAAAAAAGTAATTTTTCATCAAAAAAGTTCTCAAACTTATTCCATATAAAATAGAGTAATACAAATGCCGGAGCAATTCCAATTATTGCACTGATCTGAAATATAATATCCATCTTTAATGCTATATTTATATTTACTATTTTTATTTTTTCAATTATTCTTTGATAAGTGAATATTGTTTTATTTTACCTGAACCATCGATTTTGTCTGGATCTTTTAATTTGAATAGTTTTCAAAACATGTGAGCTGTGTTAATAGCTCATCTGTTCAATATCTTTTAACAGATAATTGACAATGTTCAGAATACAATAATTTTTAATATTAATTTCCAAATCATGGTATATGGATAAAGTATCAGAGTTTATTGAGAATCTAAAAGATCATATGATAGCCAGAAAATCGGAGCAGTATCGGTGGGTTGCTCTGGTACTTATCACAATATCTGTACTAATGTCAATGAGCTTATGGTTCAGTGCCACAGCAATTATACCTATGATCAAAACAGAGTGGAGTCTAAGCTCTCTTGAAACGGTATTTATTACATTGTCCCTTCAACTGGGATTTGTTGTTGGCACTCTTATCAGTGCCACTTTTGCAATACCAGACTCTGTTAACTCAAGGATGTTATTTGCAATAGCTTCTATACTAGGCGCATTTTTTAATATCTTATACTTATTTTATGGCCATATTTTCAGCATAGGTATACTTTTAAGGTTTTTGACAGGCATGTCTCTGGCAGGAGTTTACCCTGTAGCAGTACAGTTGGTTTCAAGCTGGTTTCCTAACAGAAGGGGATTAGCAGTTGGAGCTGTGATTGCAGGATTAACGGTTGGATCTGCAATCCCAGAATTTATACTTTCTTTCAATCTAATTTATTCATGGGAAAACGTTCTTGAAGGTTCTTCTATTCTGGCTTTTATTTCAGCATTAATTATATTATTTGTGTTGAAAGATAATCCACTAAAAACAAAAAAGTCCAACTTTAACTGGCGTTTGGTAAGAGAAGTGGTCAAAGATAAACCGACCATGTTAGCAAACATTGGCTATTTTGGGCATATGTGGGAACTTTATGCAATGTGGACCTGGATTCCAGTGTTTTTATCCATCTCATTATTATCATATTTCCCTTTAAAGGATTATAATTTTACAGTTGAAATATTATCTTTCTCTGTAATTGGCATTGCAGGATTAGTCGGTGCACTGTTCGGGGGCATTATCGCAGATCGAATTGGCAGAACCTTATCTACTTCAATTTACCTTTCAATTAGTGGCTTTTGCGCTATCTTTATTGGGCTCACGTTCAGAGCCATCCCTATTATCACTGTTACGATAGCTTTGATATGGGGCGCAGCGGTCATAGCAGATTCAGCGCAATTTTCCACGGCGGTAACAGAGCTTAATCCTGCATATAGAACTGGAAGTGCGCTAACATTTCAGATGTCCATAGGATTTTTAGTGACCATATTCTCCATATATCTTGTTGAATTTCTTCAATCTTTGATTGGTTGGAGATGGAGTTTTGATATACTGGCGATAGGCCCAATTATAGGTATCATTTCAATGTTAAAGCTTAGAAGCTTGCCAGAATCATTAAAGATGGCACACGGAAGGAGATAACCCATAGACATAAAGTCAGACAGATGAAATATTTTAATAACATCAGAGAATATCTGTTTTTATGAAGCTCGTTGTAAGACTGGTTAAATGGGAAGATTTTGAAGATGTTATAGAAAACTATTACAGCTACTATGAAGAGTTTAAGACTGATTCTAGCATAGGGCTAGTATTTCATAAGAATCCACCGAACATTAATTCGGAGATTGCATGGTTTTCGAACATGATAGTTTCGCAAAACAGGGGAGAAGCGATTGCAGTTGTGGCAGAATATTCAGGAAAGGTTGTGGGGCTATGCGATGTTTATAGTAAGCGCCCTAATTCTGAGCTTTCGCACATTGGCAGCCTGGGAATTACTGTTAAAAAAGAGTACCGGCATATGGGAATTGGTACGCTTTTGATGAAAAAGGCGATAAAGCTTTCTAAACGCAAATTTGACGTTCTAATTTTGGATGTATTTGAGACAAATGACATAGCCATTCATTTATACGAGAAGCTTGGGTTCAAAAAATATGCATATTTACCCAGGGGAATTAAGAGAAAAGGAGAATACATAGGCACATTCTCCATGTTTTTAGATCTCTAAACGCCAAAAATCATAACCTGACAAAAAGTTAATATATCGCGTTAATTATTTTAAATTGGTAATTTCTATGAATAAGGTTGCAATTGTAGGCATAGGCCATTCAAAGTTTGGTAAAAGGATGGATGTGAACATCAACGAACTGGCCTGGGAATCTGTAAAAAAAGCACTTTTGGATGCAGGAATGGATCAGAAAGACATTGAGTTTTACAGTGTTGGAAACCTTGGTTTCTGGAGCGAGGAATTGTTACCTGCAGTGACGGTCGGAGAGTATTGCGGATTAAGTGGCGGTACATTAAAAACTGAGGCTGCATGTGCGTCAGGTAGCGCTGCAATTAAGGTTGCGTATGACAGTGTTGCCTCTGGAAACACTGATATTGCAATGGCTATGGGTGTAGAAAAAATGTATGATTCGCCAAATCCCACGATTATAGAACTGATCGGGAGAGCAGGCAACTATTTTTGGGAGTTTGAAAATTTTGGATTGACGTTTCCAGGCTATTATGCATTATACGCTACGAGATATATGCATGAGTATGGTGCTACAGAAGAAGATCTTTGCAGGGCATCAATCAAAGCACATCATTATGGAGCTCTTAATCCTTACGCTCAATTTCAGAAAGAGATTACAATGGATGATTGTTTAAAAGCCAGATATGTAGCCTGGCCTCTAAAATTATTTGATGCCTCGCCTATCACTGATGGATCTGCTTCAATAATTTTGGCAAATGCTGAGATTGCAAAAAAGTTCACGGATACACCTGTATATATCGATGCACAGGGAACCGCAACAGGTTCTGCAAATCTTAGCAAAAGAGAAAATTTCTTGGAATTGAATGCTAGCAGGCAAGCTGCGAATATTGCCTATAAAAAAGCCAAGATTGCAGATCCAAAAAATGCATTTGATCTTTTTGAGGTACATGACTGTTTTTCTATTGCTGAAATACTTGCTTATGAAGATCTGAAAATTGCAGAGAAGGGTAAGGCTATAGAATTGTTAAGGGACATGCAAACCTATCATGATGGAAAGTTTCCTGCGAACCTTGACGGTGGCTTAAAAGCAAAAGGGCATCCTATTGGAGCTACAGGAGTAAGCATGGCAGTTGAGATAACAAAGCAGCTCAGAAACGAGGCAGAAAAAAATAGGCAGGCAACGATCAAGCATGGTCGAGCACTGGCACATAATGTAGGCGGAACTGGGCACTATGCATACGTAACAATTTACTCAAGAGGTGATTAAATATGGATTATCCATTGTTCTTAGATAAACGCAAATTGGAATTAAAATACCAGATCCCTATCAAGAACATAGAACCTTTTTTCAAAGGACTAGAACAGGATAAGATTATGGGTACTCGATGCAGGGATTGTAAAACGTTATATTTCCCACCGCAGGCAGATTGTCCTTCATGTAAGACCAGTAATATGGAATGGATCGAACTTGATGGAGATGCGATACTCGATACATACACTATTATAAATGTGAAGCCAACATCATTTGAGGGTTTTCCAGAGTATATAGTTGCTATTGGGCAGTTGAAAGAAGGGGTGAAAGTATTGGCATGGTTGAACATCAAAGATCGCAAAGAGATAAAAATAGGCATGAAACTAAAATTGAAAGTGGTAAAGAGAGAAGAAAATAATTTGACCTATGAATTTTTTAAGAGTGAATAAAATTATAAATTAAGATATTTAGGTGAGAGACATGTTTAAAAACAAAGTGGTTTTGGAGATATTAGATAATTATAAATCGATTTGGTCATTGGACAGTGCAAATTCATTATTTGGCTGGGACTTGGAAACAAACATGCCTGTAGAGGGTATAGAGGCAAGATCCAATGCTCTTGCAGAAATTGCAGTATTAAAACAAAAAATGATACAGAACTTGAATTTGCTAGTATCCCGTGCTAAAAATGAAACTGACCTTAACGATCAGGAGCTTGGAGTATTGAGAGTGATGAATAGAACCCTACATTTTTATAATGTTTTACCCGCATCATTTATAGAGACATACAATAAAATTACCGCGCAAGCTACAATAAAATGGAGAGAGGCCAGGGAAAAATCTGATTTTAAAATGTTTAAACCGTATCTTGAGAAGATCGTAGAACTTAGCAGAGAAGAAGCAGATTACTTAGGTTATGTGGCAAATCCATATAATGCTCTTTTAGATCTATATGAAGAAGGCATGCGCGTATCTGACCTCGACTCTATCTTTTCCAGACTTTCATCAGAGTCCCTAAAAATTAAAAATAAAGTGATGTCAGAAAACTATTTTCCGCAGGATCATCCACTGGAACATATGAAATATGATGTTAATGCAATGAGAGAAGTTAACTTCAAGATCATAAAGTTGTTGGACATGCCTACCACCAAATTTAGAATGGACGTATCAACACATCCATTTACTACCAAGATAGGACCTGATGATGTTCGAATTACTACCCGCTATGAGGGCACAGATTTTAAGAAAACAATGTATTCTACCATACACGAAAGTGGACATGCTATTCATGCACTTCAACAGGATCCTGAGCTCAATTACACACCCATCGCAGACAGTAACTCTTTAGGTATCGGCGAATCGCAGTCTCGATTCTGGGAAAACGTGATTGGCAGAAGCAGAGCATTTATAAATAAAGTATATCCTATTATAAAATCAGAACTTAACTTTGTCTCAAAATACTCGGCAGAGGATATTTATAGGTACGTAAACACAGTCAAATCGAGTCTGATCAGGGTCGATGCAGACGAATTAACTTATAATTTTCATATAATACTGAGATACAACATTGAAAAAGATCTGATTTCTGGCAAGATTAATGTTGATGAGTTGCCCACTGTATGGAATGATATGATGGGCCAATTGTTAGACATTGTGCCCAAAAATGATAAAGAGGGTGTATTGCAGGATACACACTGGAGCAACGGCAGCTTTGGATACTTTCCAACATACTCTCTCGGCAACATTATTGCAGGTATGATATGGTTCAAGCTGAATGATAAGCTAGAATCTATGAGCTATTTGGATATGAAACAATGGCTATATCAAAACATACACAGATGGGGCAGTATATATGATCCTAAAACTTTGCAACAGCAGGTGTTTGGAGAACATTACAATTCTGATCGGCTGATTCAATACCTGGATTCTAAATATGTTCACTTTTAACGTTTTTTCTCTAAGAATCTGGTCATGCCAGTTTTAAAATCATCAGTATCCGCGATCTCGATCAATTCATCCAGGCCGGCTTTCAATGTTTTACGGTAGCTCTGTTTATCTATGTTCACCAGCTTTTTAGCTGCTTTAATGGCGCTCAATGGCATTTTTGATATTTTTAAAGCTGTTTCTATACCTGCTTCTAATAACTGTTCATTAGGTACTATCTCATCTGCAATGCCAATCTCTTTTGCTGTTTTTACAGAGATAACATCTGCTGTGAAAATATGTTTGATCAGCTCTTTTCTGTATTTTATGACTCCGTATGTTGCAGCAATTGGCGGTATTGCACCTATCTTTAGCTCTGGCAAAGATAGTTTTGCATTTTCTGCGATAAATACCATATCAAACAACAATAATATCTCAAATCCACCACCGTAAGCAAAACCGTTAACCAGGCCTATTATCGGTTTGCTCGTTTTTAATACCTGCTCCGTAAATGTATCAGCTTGATCAAAAAACTCAGAAGCATCACTTTTATCTTTCCATGATGCCATCACTGCAATATCATCACCAGTGCAAAATGCCTTGCCTGAACCGGTCAAAAGTATGGATTTTACATCAGAATCAGAATCTGCTTCAATGAGCGCTTCTTTTAATTCTAGCCATGTATCTTTTGTCAAAGCGTTTAGTTTTTGAGGTCTATTAAAAGTTATTAGCGCATAACTGCTCCTTTTTTCATATATTATCGTTTTATATGCTCTCTTTTTATAGTTCCATCTGTAAAATCCCTCTCCTGTACTCATTCCCAACTTGTTTTCTTTTATCATATTTTCCAATAACTGCTCTGGCTTTACACCGAGTTTTTTAAGCGTTTCAAGTACCAGATCTAACCCATATTCATCCGAATATTCTAATAATCCTTTCGGAAAATTCATGCCGATTTTCATTCCTTTATCTATTACCGCACTGTCCGCTACCTTGTTAGCTATAAGCCATGCTGCCTCGTTTATCGCCGGTGCAATCAGCATTAAAGGATCTACCCTGAAAATATCTATCTCTGAAAATTCGATTCTCTCATAATTTTTTCCATATTTATAAAATCCTTCACCAGTTTTCATTCCTAATTTGTTTTCAGATACCTTTGTTTTTAGTATACTAGATTCTTCAATATCAAAGCCGTGCGCTTTCAGTTCTATAATAACCCTATTCAATACATCCAACCCTATAAAATCTATAAGCTCTAATAACCCCATTGGAAAATCGAGCCTCTGTTTTGCAACAATGTCTATGCTTTCTGGAGAATAGCCCTGCTCTACTAGTCTTAGTGCCTGCAAAAAGATGCGGATATTGAGCCTGTTTACTACAAAACCCGGTACATCTTTCTCTACTTTGATATAGGACATATTCAGAGTGTCTATAAATTTCTCTGCTGTCGTTATAGTCTTAATGTCTGTTTTATCTATAACAATTAGTTCTACCAGCTTTATGAGCGAGGGAGGATTGAAAAAATGAAGTCCGATCACATTTTTATTTTTAGATAGCCCTTCAGCTAAGTATGAGATAGGAATGGATGAGGTGTTGGTGGCCATAATACAATGTTCTGGAACTGTATTATCTAATAGCTGAAATATGCTCTTTTTCAGTTTTTCATCTTCAGACACTGCCTCGATTACTAAATCTGCAGTTTTAGCAGCCTCTTTTAGGTCTGTGCTATATTTTATTCTTTCAAATATCGTTTTCACAGGCTCTCTAAGCCTGTTTTTTTCAGCCAGTTTGTCCAAGCTCCATTTAATCTTAGATTTTGCTTTTTCAAGCAATGCATCATTTACATCTATAATACTAACAGCATATCCTGCCTGCGCAGAGATCTCAGCTATGCTGTGCCCCATTGTTCCGGCACCTACTACTACTACATTTTTCATTTTTTTTATCACTCCTTTACACCTTTCTTCCAAATATCAGAAATCCAGTATGCCCGAGCATCTGTGTTTCGGGCCTGGATCCCATCTCTCCCACTACCCATTTTCTCTCAAGTATCTCTTTTACCTCAATATCAACAAAATTATGAGATTTCAGACTTTTTACAGTACGCTCAACCTGCGCCACTGTCGGCACATATGCAGAAAGCCACCCTGAGCTTTTTAAAGCGTCATATATTGCAGAAACTGCGGTCCATGGCTCCGGAATATCTATGATCGCAGAATCAATATCTTTCTCGCTTATGTTCGCTATATTGTCTAGTTTTAAGGTCCAGTATTCTTCCAGTCCTGCAAGTTCTATGTTCTTTCTGGAAACTTCGGCAAAATCAGACCTTAGCTCATAAGTGATCACTTTACCTGCAGGCCTTACTGTATTTAACAGAGCTATGCTCATAAATCCAGATCCTGCACCTGCTTCTACTACCATAGATCCAGATCTGATATTACACTTATACAAGATTGATGCAATATCCTTGGATGACACGATTTGTGCTGATCTTTCTAAAAACCCGAGCATGTCTTCGGTTGTAGGCTCTAAAATCCAAAAATTACGGTCATAAATTTCTATTTTATCACCATTATTCTTATCGATAAATCTGGAAGTATCTATTATTCCAAGATCTTTAACATGTTCAAACTTACCCGTAACTCTAATCAAATACTTCTTATTTTTTTCATCGATTAACATCTTTGTACAATTTAGAATGACCATAAAAATTCAATCACCTTAATTTAAAATAGATAGAGATACTAACCTATAAAAATTTTATTTTTTCTAATTTTATTGCCTTCCTCTTTTTGAACAGATCTCTTTTACAATTTTTATGGCTTTCAATATTTCGGGTTTTGACAATGTATGATCTGGCACTAAATTTAGGGAGGTCATGGTATTTTCTGTTTCTTTGCCGATAGCAATTTTCAAAACTTCTGTTAAATGCTCGACAAGTTTAGAATCCAGCACGGAAAATATATTGTAGAAAGAGGTTGTAATCATTGAAGATGTAAAAATTAAAGCGTCTACATGTTTATTGATTAACTCTTTTGAAAACTCTATGTGCCTTTGATCTGGCAATAGCTGTTGAGAACTATAGATATCAAGAACATAAACTGACATATGAGAACCAAGCTCTTTAATAAGTGTTGGATTTCCCTGCCTGCTGCGCACTAAAAGAACTGTTCCACTCTTTGATTTTAGATGTTCAGCAATGCCCGCAGTAGACTGCACTGGCGGAACCACTGTGGCCTTTGAACGTATTGCCTTTGCAGTTTCTGTTCCGATCGCGATGACTTCTTTAGCTTGGTTTAAATATAGATCAAATTGATCACCTATAGATCTTCTAAATTTTTGAGCTGCCAGTGTGCTTGTAAATATCAAATACTCTACAGGACCTATCGATTTTAAAAAATTTAAAATGTCTATGTTCGTGTCTACTGTTTTTGTGACCGGAATATTAATTACCTCAACATCCTCGATCTTGTACTCAATGTTCTTGCTCTCAGGTCTAAACATTGCTATTTTGATCATAGCAAATTCACTACTGATCCTATAACAGTAATTAACGGAGCCTTTATGTTATTGGCTTTAGCTGTTTTTATTATGTTTTGCAATGATCCTTTCAAAACTATCTGTGATTTTAATGTTCCATTTCTAATCAGACATATTGGTGTATCTGCATCTTTTCCGTTTTTCAATAATGAAGCTATAATATCCTCAAGGTTTTTAGCACCCATTAATATCACTAACGTACCTTTAAATTTTGCAATATAATCCCAATCCAGCGTATTACCCTTTCTAAGTTGCCCAGATATGATCATTATCGATGACGAAAAATTTCGATGTGTCAACGGTAACCCAACGTATGTGGGCACACCTATTGACGAGCTAATGCCAGGTATTACCCTAAACCTCACTTTTTGGCTTTTTAAATATTCTATTTCTTCGCCACCTCTGCCAAACAAAAACGGGTCTCCACTTTTCAACCTCACTACTTTCTTGCCCTCTTTCGCATATTTAACTAACAGTTTATTAATTCGGTCCTGTTGTACATCCGTGTCTTCTTTTTTATTTTTGCCAACTGCTATTTTCTTAACTTGCGGGGGTAACAGCTTTAATATGTTCTTGTTTATCAAGTAATCATACATTACAATGTCCCCTTTTTTTAATATATTTAATGCCTTTAACGTTAATAGCTCCGGATCTCCTGGCCCAGCACCTACTAAATAAACTATTCCTGACAGAACTCACCACCTCTTTTTAAATTCTCTTATCAATTCTTTCTGCTCTGAAACATGTTTTTTCAAGAATAAATCTTTTCTGGACTTAGAGTCTTCAGATATCTCAGAAACTTGCAGATTTATCTGACTGTCTTGAATCCATGAATATATGCCTATGGGCGCATGACACCCTGCTTTTAATATGCTTAAAATTTCTCGCTCTATCATACATGAGATCCTGGTTTCTAAGTGATCCAGCTTTTTTAAAATCTTTGAACTCTCACTATCCTTTCTGGCAATTACAGCTATAGCACCTTGATTTGCCTGAGGCACAAATATCCGCTTGTCTAACACTGTATATTGCACTTGCAAGTTTAAACGATCCAATCCGGCCTTTGCAACTATTATTCCATTAACTTCATTTTCATTGTATTTCCTTATTCTGGTATCCACATTTCCTCTAATATCCACAATCTCTATCTCTGGCCTGTAATGCTTTAAAAACATCTTTCTTCTTATACTGGATGTGCCTATTTTATAATGTTCTGGAAAAGATTCTATGTCCCATTTTGATACCAGTACATCTTCTACAGCTCCACGTTCTAAAATTGCAGAAATTTCTAAATCATTTTCCAGTTCAGTATCCAGATCTTTCATGCTATGGACTGCAGCATCAATGTCCCCATCTATCACATGCCTGTTAAGCTCTTTGGAAAATATGCCTCTTTCATTAATATTGGATATCGGCTTGAGATTTACATCACCCAGTGTCTTAATTGCTTTTGTTTCGGCTATTATACCTATGTTTTTCAATAAGTTCGATACTATATTCGCCTGAATTAAAGATAACTTACTGCCTCTAGCTCCCATTATCATTATTTATCATCTCAATTGCTTTGATCATTGCAGTGCTGGTGTAATCTAGATCTTTGTTTGTATGCGCAAAACTCAAGAAATTAGTTTCATACTGGCTCGGCGGTAAGTATATTCCTTCATTTAAAAGTAATTTGAAAAATTTGAAAAATTTTGTAGAGTCAGCCTTCATGGCCGTAGCATAATCTCTTACAGGCCCAGTTTTGAAAAATATTTGAAACATTGATCCAAACCTATTTATTTCTATGTTTAACTCATTGCCAATCTTTTTTGTGAGCATCTCTGTATTATTGTTTAAAATAGAGTAGTCTTGTTCTTTTAAAATGTTCAGAGTTTCAGTTCCCGCAATTATACTAAGCGGATTGCCAGAGAAAGTTCCAGCCTCGTAAACATTGCCTTCAGGGCTAATTTTTTTCATTATGTCATCTCTACCGCCGAATGCGCCGATTGGCAAACCTCCGCCTATTATCTTCCCTAAAGTAATCAAGTCTGCATATACTTTAAAATGATCCTGAACACTGCCAAACCTATTTCTAAATCCAGTAATTACCTCATCAAAAATCAATAATATATCGTTTTTTTCAGTAATTTCACGAACTTGAGCAAGATAATCTTTATCTGGAGTAATAACACCAATATTTCCCAGCACAGGCTCTAAGATCATGGCAGCTATGCTGTTTTTATTTTTATTTATAACCTCTTCAAGTTTAGCTATATTATTGTAATCAACCAGAAGCGTATTTTTTGTTACTTCTTCAGGAATTCCAGGAGAGGATGGTATGCCAACCGCTCCACTGCCTGCTTTTGCAAGCACTGAATCATGCGCTCCATGGTATCCACCTAAAACTTTTATAATCTTCATTTTATTGGTAAAAGCTCTGGCTACTCTAATTACATGCATGGTAGCTTCAGTGCCTGAATTAGTAAATCGCATCAATTTTATGTTAGGAATTCCTGTTCTGATCAGTTTAGCAAGATTGATCTCATACTCTGTCGGGGTACCAAGAAGCCAGGATCTATCCATCGACTCTTTCATTTTTTCTTTGATTTTGTCATTTGAATGTCCTAGAATTAAGGGTCCAAACCCAAGGCAATAATCTATGTATTCTTTATTGTCTACATCATATATTTTTGAACCGTAGCCACGGCTCATGAAAATCGGGTAAGGGGCATAATAACGAACCGGAGAATTTACACCGCCCGGAAAATATTGCTTGGCTAAATTGTATAAATTTTCAGAATTCATGTATTCTGATATAAATATTAACAATATATATTTATTGTTAGGTCCGGTTTTATGACTTTTCAAAAAGAAAAAAATTAGGATATTTTCTATAGAGTATAAAAAAGAAAAAAACTTCAAATTTTTAGTTTGAAGTATTTATTTTTTAGCTTTTACCAATGGAAATACTGGTATTGGTCCTTTAGCTCCAGTAATTTCCCATCTATCATTAATGACTGTTGCAGCACCAACCCACATCGTAAACAGAGCGTCAATAAATCCCACATAGCCTGCTGCTTTTAGAGCACCCGGAAAAGTTCCCATAGCAGTTGACATAGATGCGGTGAGAGTGGAAAGCGGTATGGCATAGAGTATAAAAGTAAACAACAGGAACAACAGCGTCAGGTTCAGTGCCAGGTTCATCCTAAAGCTTCCGATCCAGAAAATCAAAGTCATTATTACAAAAGCTATTGCCAAAATGCCTATCAAGTGACCCACAGTAAGAGAAGAAAACCATTTTAGTTCTATTCCTATATGTGCTAATCCAAAGGTTAGGAAAAAGGCAGAATAAGTTCCAAAAGCCGTAGCTCCAAAAGTGTTTCCATTGTTATATTCCCAGACTGAAGCTATAAGAAGGAATGTACCTCCAAACATCATTGCAGGGGCAATCATTACTATACTCTCAGACCATGGATAAAACCCCATCGCGTAGATAGATAACAAAAATAAGCTAAATCCATAGGCAAAAATTCCAAGAGCTGTTGGATCTCCTTTTTTCTTTATTTCATCTACCATCGGTTTTCACCAATATAAGATATTAAAATGCCAGTATTTAAATATTTCTAAAATTTATGACGAATATCGTAAATATTAATATATATTATTTACTTATTTGTTTTATATATCTATAAATTATATTTTTTAGATATAAATTGTTATATATTCAACACAAAAAAAATTTTAATGCCTACTATCAATCTAAATATTTTTTAATGGCCTTGCTGAATATTTTCTTAAAGACGTTAATTTTAGAAAACACATCAACGAAAAAAATTAAATATGGTACTAACTTAGCTGTTCTTTAATGAATGATGCTTTAAAACAGATCCTTAAAAAGCAAGGATATGGATTAATAGGCGAGAACTCGGGAGTTAAATTATGTCATTGGCTTAAAGAAAGCATTGTGGGTGGAAGGTCTTGTTACAAACAGAGCTTTTATGGCATTCAATCGCATAGGTGTATTCAGATGAGCCCGGCAATGGATCAGTGCACTCAAAATTGCCTGTTTTGCTGGAGATTTCAGGGTTTTTCTGAGATTGATCTAAAGGATGCTGACGAACCTAAATTTGTGGTTGAAGAGAGCATTAAGGCTCAGAGAAGGCTGATAAGTGGATTTAAAGGTAACCCAGAAACCGATAAAGATAAATGGAAAGAAGCGAATGATCCAAAACATGTAGCAATATCTTTGACCGGAGAGCCAACTTTATATCCATATCTTGGAGATCTTATTAAAGAGTATCATAGTAGAGGGATCACTACATTTCTGGTAACCAACGGCACAATGCCTAATGTATTAGAAAACTTAAATCCCCTGCCAACTCAGCTTTATATAACAGTAGCTGCACCAAACGATAAAATTTATGAAAGGCTCTTGGCGCCGATGATAAAAGATGGCTGGAACCGGCTAAATAGAACGTTGGAACTGTTACCCTCTTTAGATACAAGAAAAGTTATAAGGCATACTCTTGTCGATGGCTGGAACATAAACTATATTGATGACTATGCAAAACTGGATTTAAAAGCCGATCCAGATTTTATAGAACCCAAAGCATATGTTTATGTAGGATATTCGAGGGAAAGATTAAATATGTCAAATATGCCATCTTTTCAAAAAATAAAAGATTTTTCTGAGCAATTAAGCCTTAAGACCGGTTTTGAAATTAAGGACCAGAGAGAAGATAGCAGAGTGACTTTACTCTCTAAACATAAAAATAATTATAAGCTATTTTAAATTTATATTTTTTAACAAAAATTGTCAGTTTTTATACTTTATTAAACGATAATTAAAAAAAATTTAAATATTAAATATAATTATAGTCTAATTGTTGAAGAGAATTAGAGAGTGATAAAAATGGTAGATTACAACAAGTTGAGATGTGATATTTCTGAGCGATGGGCTAGTATAGATCCTTCTTTATTACCTATAGATCGTACTGATTTACAGATCTTGTGCTATTTAAGACACGATGCAAGAACTACAAATTCTGAGATCGCAGAAGCTTTGGGGATCAGTGAAGCTACAGTAAGAAGAAGAATAAGAGATATGCAAGATAGAAAGATAATATTGGGGTTTTCAGCATTAGTCAATGTGCCTGCTATTGAAAATAGCATAAAAGTATTTTTACACATTAAAGTAAAGCCAGAAAGAATAAATGAAGTAGCAGACATAATATTGAAAAATCCTAGAATTATAACTCTGTATAGGCTTATTGAACAATATGAGCTTGTAGGAGAGGGCCTGTTCATATCAATGGCAGAGCTACAGGAATTTAAAGATACAACACTAAAAGCAGATGGTATAGAATCATCATTTACATACGTTGTTGCTAAGGCATATAAGAGCTCTCCATGGATGGGACTATAAATTAAAAATAATAGAAACATTTATACTATAATATATCTATTACTTGAGAAATAAGGAGGTAAAAATATGGAGAACTCCGAATTAAATATTCTTGATCAGGTTCAATCTTACCTGAAAAAAATTAAAGCACAATCTGAGGCCATCAAACAACGTGAGAAAGAGCTAAATGATCGTGCAAAACGTATATCAGAGTGGGAAGATAAAGCAAAGAGCACAGATGAACAGTTGAAAAAGAAAGAAGAGACAATTCACTCAAAATTAACAGAGCTAGAAAAATACTCAGAAGCTATCCAAAATAAAGAAAAAGATTTAAAAAGCAAGATTGACGCATTAAACCAAAAAGATGCTGTTATCGATGATTTAACCAAAAAGCTAAACTCTTATGAAATTAATATGTCCAAGATAAAAAATGCAGTGACAGATCTTGAAAAATCTAATAGCGCAATGGGAAATGAACTTAAAGAGCTAATTAACAGCTATATAGAAAAGAGAGCAACTTATATAGAAAATGAAAAGAAGATTGTAAAATTATATGAAGACCTAAGCTCATACAAGGAGGATCTGTTAAAAACAGTTCAAAAGCTGGCACCTAAAATTGAAGTCAGCTCGGAACCTGTTGCCCCTGCACCTAAATACGAAAATGTAAATGTGGCAATACCTGCACCTAAAGTAGAAGAAGAAGATCTAGTTCCTTGTCCAAATTGCGGAACTATGATATCGAAGGATGCTATCATGTGCTATGCCTGTGGATATTTACTGAAGCCAGAAGCTTTGGAAGAGCCTAAGACAAAGTAGCTAAATATTCTAATCGCTCTTTAATAAAATTTAAACTATCGCTTAATGTTTTTTTATTATTGTAACTTTTTATTATATTTTTAGGATCTTTAATATTTTCTGCTAGTTCTATAAGTTCAGTAACAGTCCTTGTAAGCTCGTTTACTATTGTAATGTCTGATACCTGCGCTGTTCTAGAAAGCGGATTCAGGTCAATTGCAATAACTTTTTTGTTCATGTTTTTAAGTGCTAAAGCGCGATCACCATCTTCTAACGGAATAAGCACCACGTCTGCAGAGAATATGCCTACTTTTGAACACAGAGCTCTTTTATGATCTAATCCCGGTATTTTTGCGTCCGGCTCTATGCCCAGCAAGTTCACACCTTTTTTCAAAAAAAGTTCATTAATATTTCTAACACGATCGTCTGTTCTATAGAATAGATTAAGTTCTAACCTGGCATTTAAGATTTTTGACAGTTTGATAATTTCATCAGGTACTAGCGCAGCAACGTTACCGTTAACTGATATTACTGGGTTTGATGCGAGTTTTAAAGCTGCAATCGCTGCTTTTTCAGCTGCAATTGCAAAATCTTGAGTTTTTTCACCAATTAGATAATCAAATGCTTCCCCACGTCCATGTGCTATTAGTCCAGCTGTCGCAACAAGCCCATCATTAAAACCATCTATAATCTTTTCTCGTTTTAATAACGAAATATATCTAGGATGTGTTTTCGGAATTGTAATATGCTCGTTATTCATATTTACCTATCTCTCTTCCAATTAGCTTGATGAGACATTATTTCAAAGGTAATAAATTATTCTATCTCGAAACCTAAGATTTAGACGATTTTTTTCATACTTTTATATTTTCAAATTCTCATCCAAGAGCTTTAAGAATTCATTTTCTTTGCCTTTAGGGATCGTTGCCCCTGCCGCAATTTTATGTCCTCCACCAAAGCCACCCACTTCTTTTGCAGCATTGCTCATGCTTAACCCTAGATCTATTCCACGGTCTATCAATAGCTTTGTAGCTCTGGCAGAAACATGTATTTCAGAGTCTTCTGAATGCATGCATATGGTCGCCAGATTCTGATCTAGAAAATATAGCATAGCTATTCCAGACAATTCTCCGCACATAGATTCTTCATAACTATAAAAATACTGGATAAAATTCAGTTTTTTGCAATCTTTTTCTATTCTTCTCAATTCATTAATCAATCTGTTTCTATACTCATTCCATATCTTGTTTACTTCATCTACATTATTCAGATCACCCAATAAATAGCTCACAGCAAGTGCTTGTTTTTCAGACCTGGCACATGCGTTTACGATGCTAGAAATTGTACGATCATTAGAGTTCCAGACATCGAATTTTTTTGCAAAAATATTTTTAATTGTGTCAGTATTTGCACCCTGTTCAATCAATTTTAAAGTAATAATAGACCCAAAATTTATCTTTTTGTCCTCTGATAGACTTTCGAAGGTATCTTCTTCTCCGATACCTAAACTCTTCAATAATTTTTCTATATTATCTTTATTTCCGCTAATGTCTGCAAGATAAGGCTCAGTAGCATTCATTAACATATCTTTTATTGTGATCCCCTCAAACCTAAACTCAAATTTTGATGGATTTATTTTTTCTATCTCATCAATTAATATCTTATTTAATCCAGAATATTCGTCCAGATCCTGTTTATCCGCTATCATTCCCGCTAGATAGATAGGATAAAGAGAGAATAAAGACTTATCATAGTATTGAGCAAGAATAAAAGATAATGTAGCGCCACATGCATCTTTGCCTCCATCCATCTTTATAAGGACAGGATTTATGTTAATTATTATTTCAGAATCTTTTTCAAGAGGATGATGATCTAATACAATTACGTTCTGATACTTCTCTAGTAAAGTAATCAGAGAAGCCCCTAAATCTAATAGCAAAAATGTACAATTTTCATTTTTTAGATTGCGTTCTATGTTTTTAACACTTAGATCTTTTATGAAAGTAACCTGAAAATTCTTTTCCGCTGATATCAGAATTTTAGATACTATTGCAGCAGAAGTTACGCCATCAGCATCGTAGTGCGCAAGAACTCGTATAAAAGTTGAGCTATTTATCTTATTTATTGCCTGAACATATCTGCTGTTTAATGGTTCTGGTATGTTTAACATATTTACTTAGTTAAAACTTCAGCAGTATCAATGCTATATTTCCAAGTTTTAGGTATCCTATTTTTTAGTTTATAATAGTCACTCAATCTTTTTATCTTAGCTTCAATT
Organism: Thermoplasmata archaeon; assembly: GCA_038729465.1. Lineage (NCBI taxonomy): Archaea > Methanobacteriati > Thermoplasmatota > Thermoplasmata > Thermoplasmata archaeon. The sequence continues at coordinate 19,182 of JAVYRZ010000008.1, read as the reverse complement.
AATATCAAGCCTCTTTTATTGCTGATATCTTTCGGGTTATTTTTTAAATGCTTGCTGAGATTTACAGCTTTTCTCATTAATGCTATAAGGTCGTCAGGGATTGGTGGCAATAGATTATTTTCTTTGTATATCTGCCCCATCTTCTTGTTTGTCATAAGCTTTACTCTCGGGATACCATAGAGATCCCTTAAAATCAAACCTGTATATGCCATAGTGTGTCCTTGTTTTGCAACAGTAATCGCTATATCTTCTGCCTTTTTTCCCTTAAATTCAACCCAGTCAGGGCTTTCAACTCTAAACGGCAATTTTGATCCAGATTTACCTTTCTTGCTCGAATGCATTCTTGACATATATATAATCACCTATCGGAAAAGATTAAAGGATTTCTATATATAAATTATTCGGGGCAATGCAAATATTAAGTGATCATCATAGCTCTGTTCTGTTATTCGATTTTTAGTTGCTTTCAATTCTCGCTGAAATTTTTATAGTGCCAATATGTATAAAATAAGCTTGAAACATAATCTAAAAGCAAATCTTATCACATATATAAGATATTGAGTAAAAGATTTGTTGATAATAATTAGCAAATATTTAAATAGTATATCGATATACAGATATCTGTTAATAGATAAAGAGGTGATTAATATGTTTGGAATGCGTGGTTCCTCGGAGCCTATACATTATAGAGCCAGAGGATTTGTAGGCATAAGATTCTGGATTCTGAACCTGATTTCTAAGAAAGAGATGACCGGAGCAGAGATAATGGAGAGAATTGAAGAGTTGTCTATGGGTATGTGGAGGCCTTCGCCCGGGAGTGTGTACCCTATTTTAAAAGACCTGGAAAGAGAGGGATATGTTAAATCAAGAGAAGACCTAAACAAAAGATATTATTCTTTGACCGAGAAGGGCTCATCTATACTGGAAGAGATGCTTTGGCTACCTAGACAAAGATTTAGAGCTTTTGACAGAGCTGATAATATTAGAGACACAATAGATTTGATGGATGGCTTTGCAGATTTTTTGAAGGATAATGAGGAAAAATTAAAGAGTGATGTAGAACTATATAAAAGATTTAAGGAAATTAAAGAAAAATTAAATACAATCTGAGCTTATATGAGCATAATAACGTGAAAAATAAGTTGAAATTTCCAGTAAAATATTATGGTATGGAGTTTAGTAAGATATGGAAAGAAAAAACTTGGATGTAGCAAACATAAAAAACTATATAATTCTATCCCTAGTATTTATAATAGCAGCTATGCTCATTAGATTTGCTGGATATATACTGTTCCAGAACTATGCTTTGTATATTGAATCAATACATATGTTAATGGATGTAATAATTACAATATTGGTAATCATAGTAATATATTTTGTAAGATCACCTGTTAACAAAAAATATCCATATGGCCTCTATAAGATTGAAGACCTCACTGCTATTTTAATCAGTGTTATGATATTTGTCATGACTTTAGATTTCGCAAAAAGTATGTTTTCAGCAGTTCCAAAACTCTCTATATATTCATCAATATTTGAGTTTGTTTCTTTGATCCCGCTATTTTTATCTGGATATGTAAAATTTATTGCTGGCAAAAAAATAAACTCCCCATCTTTACACTCTGATGCATTTCATGTAATAACAGATGTGCTGGAAGGATCGATCGTGGGCATAGGTTTATATTTAGCTGTAATTTTGCATAGTGAAATTTACTATTATGTTGCCTTGATCGTAGCTATTTTAGCTCTGTTTATGATTGCCATAGACATTTTTAAAGATAGCGTATACAGCATTCTAGATATCCCAAAAAACAAAAAACTGAATTTACAGATTACTAATATCCTGAGCGATTTCAAAGAAATTTACAATACAAAGTCTATTAAAGTTAGGTGGGCAGGGCCGGTTACTTTTTTAGAGCTTGTTTTGGAATTCAACCCGCAATTAACTATTGAAGATGCTCATAGTATTACAGATAGAATAGAAAATAAGCTTTATGAAGACTTTCCTTCATTGGAAAGTGTCTCGATACATATAGAGCCAAATATCAGAAATAACTTTAAGATAAGTGTACCTCTAGAAAATAATGAGCCTCCATATATTATCTCAGATAACTTTACTAAAGCCCCATTTTTTGCAAAAGTAATTGTAGAGGACAGAAAAATAAAAAATGTGGAAATAGTAAAAAATATCTTTTTTGAAAGTAATAAAAACCTAGCCGGAGCTGAATTTATGGAATATTTAGCTGAAAATGAGTATACTGATGTAATAATTATTAATATTGGCGAGATCACTTTTTCAATACTTTTGAGGCATAATATCAAAGTATGGCAGGCGGTATCTCAAGATCTATCGCATAATCTAGATCTATTTTTAAATTTTAGTTTGAAAAAATTATATGCTCCAACTGTTGAAGCATCATGGAGAAAAAATATGTTGTAAAAAACTGTGAAAATTAAAGATTTTTAAAAAAATTTAATAACTGTAATTATAATACTAACTTTATATGATTTCAATGCATGTAATAAAATCCGGTTCAGAGATACTTTTGGCAGCATGCGACAAAAAATTACTGGGGAAAATTCTGAAAGATGGGGAACTTAAATTACATATAAAAAAAGACTTTTATTATGAAGTTTTTGTGGATTCAAGAACTTTTGTAAATGCACTGAAAATGGCTACAATTGCTAATCTTGTTGGAGAAGAAGTTGTATCAATAGCAATAGAAGAAGGATATATAAATAAGGAAAATGTAATTCGTTTAAAAAATGTACCTTATGCACAATTTGTAAAAATGATTTAATAGCTGTCTTTGGCAATGTTAAAAAAATATAAGTAAATTATATATAGTAATAATATATACCTATTTCTACTGATTTTGGTGATTGTGATGAAGTTTACAAGATTTGAAAAGGCAAGGATTATTGGTGCAAGAGCATTACAAATATCAATGGGAGCTCCTGTACTTATAGATATTCCTGAAAAGATTACTGACCCAGTAGATATAGCCCTTTATGAATTTGATAGGAACCTTATACCCATTACAACAGTAAAAAAATGATTTTTAACTTTTTTACGATCATTTAAATTTTGATATTGTTCATACCTTTGCATTTATCTAATTTTTAAAGTTCTTTATTTTTCGTAGGAATATATATGATGGTTGAAGATGCTGTTTTTATCTTCAGATCTATTTTATATCCTCTTTTAAATCGATCTCTATTGCATTTAAAGATATGAAAATGTGAATAATAACAAAAACTATACCAAAAAATAAAGATCCCAAACTAAATATCATTGTAATAATCATAAATTCAGTAGTTTGTATATTTTCAAGAGATGAGAGCAGTATCGCAATACTTGAAGCAATAGAGAAAAAAATGGCAATATACATCAGTAACAGTGCAGTACGCAATACTTTTGCCATTCGAATCAAGGTGGATATTTGCTTTTTATAGCATTTTATAAGGTTCTCATTTTTTATATCTTCTCTGATCAATTCCCTGTGCAATGACCTTATGCTTTCCATAACCCTTGAATATCTTTCATTTATACCTAAAATTAAGAGAGCAATTCCAGTAATGATCGCAAGAGGAACGAAAGAATTATTCATAATGGTCAGGATATCAATCATAAGTGAGAGAGTATATAAATCGGATATATATAATTTAATTAAAATTTCATACGGTCAGAAAAAAGTAAAAAAATATTAAATATCCAGAATACACTATAACCCAATATGAAATTTAGAGCTGAAAAAGTATCTAAAATATACGGCTCCAAAAATTATGCTTTAAAAGAAGTTTCATTTGATATTGATTTAAATGGAATATTCACTATAATTGGAAAAAATGGTGCAGGAAAAACAACATTAATAAGAATTTCTTCAACTCAGCTTTTGCCAACTTCTGGCAAAATAACAATAAAGGGATATGATGTGGTGACGGATGCTGAAAATATAAGAGAGTTTATCGCCGCCGTGCCGCAGGAAGCAAGAGCTATCCCCTGGCTCACACCGATACAGACTGTATTGTCTTATCTTATGTGGAGAGGTTATTCATATCGTGAAGCAAAAGAAAAGGGAAAGGATGCGCTCAGAAGCCTCGGTTTAGGAGATGTAGAAAATGAAAAAAACAGAAAGCTTTCTGGAGGGCAAAAAAGAAAAGTTTTAGTTGCAACCGTCATAGCGAGCGAAGCGCCGCTAATATTTTTGGATGAACCTACCACGGGTCTTGATTATCTTTCGCGAAAAGAGCTTTGGAACCTATTATCCACCATTAAAAAGGATAGATTGATAATATTGACCACCCACTACCTAGAGGAAGCCGAGATTCTGGGAGACAAGATAGGCATTCTTGATCAAGGAAAGTTAATTGGAATAGGCAATATTGATGAGTTAAGAGGAAAAATGAAATATTCATACAGCTTGAAAGTTTATTCAGACAAATTAAACATAAATGTGGAAGATGGGCTAATAAAAAAATCAGCAAATGGAGAAATACAGGTATATACAACAAAAGATCAAGTTTATAAAATAGCCATGAAGTTGATAACAGAGAATATAAGGTTTACAGTTCAAGAAGTTTCACTGGGAAATATTTTTGAATTTTTAGTAGGTGATCACATTGAAGATTAGTAAAAAATTATTTTATCAAGTCACTGCATCTGTACTTGTAAATTCGATATATGCCATGTTAAACTATCCGGTAGTGCTTATTAACACACTACTTGCACCGTTATCATTGCTTGCTGTAGTTACATTTGCGAGCCATGGCACTTTGCTGCCTATCGCTGCAGAAGGTGCGTTGATAATGAACATGGTTTCAAGTGGGATATCAATGCAAGGTGATTTATCACACTTAAAAAATGATATGAGATTACAGGATATGATAGTAAGTTCACCAACTCCTGCAAGTGTTTATGTGTTAGGCATGGCAATTTCGGAGATAGTATATTCAATTCCTACAATAACGCTCTTGGTAATATTGAATATTATTTTTGTAAAAATCACGCTTGTAGGGGGTATAACTATTTTCTTCGATATGTCCTTAATATTTACTTTTTCAGTTTCTCTTGGATTCTTGCTTTCAACACTTTCATCAGACATTGTCCAGAGCTGGGCATTCTCTGGCATACTTTCCCCATTATTATCTACCATTCCTCCAGTTTACTATCCAATAAGTTATATTCCATATCCATACAGATATTTATCCTATATATCCCCGACTACATACTCAGCTGAAATAGCACAAAACGCTGCAGGATATATTCACCTAAACTATATTAGCTTGGTACTTACCTGGGCAGTATTAATAATCGTCACTCTTTTCATGTTATTTCTTGCAATTAAAAAATCTAAATGGAGAGAATAATTATTAATGCCTATGAAAAATCAATTAAATTAGTCAGAAAGAGCGTATATATTATATAAGAGATCTGCTATTTATCAGAGTATATGGTGATATATCATGAAAAGTAAAGAAACAAACAATAAATTAATGGTAACCTTTGAAAAAAAGGATATAATAGAAAGTGATTCTGCAGTAAAGATAATAGGTTTATTTGAAGATTATCTGCCTGAAAAAACAGATAAGATATTGATTGCCAGTGGTACAAAAAAACAGCTTGAAAAATTGAATTTTCAGGGAAAGATTAAAGAAGAATTGCTTTTACCATCTGATAAGGGCAATTTATTACTCATTGGATTTGGAAAAAAAGCAAGTTTCAATATTCAACTGTACAGAAATATGCTTGCACAGGCTTTAAACAGCTCCAAAAAAAGAAAATTCAATACTATTTCCATTGAGCTACCTTCAGTTTTTGAGCCAGAGATAGCGGGATATGAAGCTTCGTTTGTTTCGGTAGTAGTGAATTATGATTTTTCACAGTATAAAGCAGAGAAAAATGATACTATTAAGATCGTGAAAATACACAGTAAATCTAATATTGCAAAAAATATAGAAGAAGGGAGAATAGTAGGAGAGGCTGTTAATCTAAGCCGTACATTAGGTAATTTGCCTCCATCTGTCGGAACTCCGACATATTTTGAGAAAGAAGCAAGAAAAATTGAGGGTATAAAAATTACGGTACTCGGTAGAGAAGATTTTATAAAATTAGGAATGGGTGGATTGGAAGGTGTATCTAGAGCAGCTAGAGAACCAGCAAAATTAGTTATTATGGAATACAAAAATTCAGAATCCAAACCAGAACTTTTAGTTGGAAAAGGCATAACATTTGACAGTGGTGGACTATCAATAAAATCAACAGAAGGAATGGAAGATATGAAATTTGATAAATGTGGTGCTGCTGCGGTTTTAGGCGCTATGAAAGCTATATCAGAATCAGAACTGAAAGTTCATGTAGTAGGCATAATGCCACTGACCGAGAACCTACCTGGCGGTAATGCTTACAAGCCTGGAGACATACTTAAACATTACAATGGTAAAACGTCCGAGATCTTATCTACAGATGCAGAAGGTAGGCTAATTTTAGCAGATGCACTTGCATATGGCACAGAAAAATATGATCCTGCCCATGTAATAGATCTAGCAACTTTAACAGGGGCCTGTGTAGTCGCTCTGGGCGATAATATTGCAGGGATAATTTCAAACAACCAAGATTTTCAGCAAAAAATGATAGACGTATCAAAACGGACATGGGAAAAATTATGGCCGCTGCCCCTAGATGAAGAATTCAAAGAGCAGATAAAAAGTGATGTAGCAGACATAAAAAATACAGGTGGTAGACCAGGAGGAGCAGAAACTGCTGCTGCATTTTTAAGCAATTTTGTCGGTGAAAAGCCCTGGATTCACCTTGATATTGCTGGGACTGCAAGCACAAAAAAGAACCTGGCTATTTTCACTAAAGGAGCTACTGGATTTGGTACAAGATTACTATATGAATACCTAAAGTCAATATCTTAGAACGCTCACATTCTATATGATAATTTATAAGAATTTAGGCTGAAAATGCTTTTTATTAGGCTAATAAAAAGAGTCTGTGCATTTATCGATATCTAGAGCATTGGATTTAAAGCATTGATTTGAACTTACGTGATTTCCACCCCACAGCTTACACAGCTGGTTTTCAACCTCAGTGACCAGATTTGCCATTTTGGGTGCCGCATAAATCAAAAGCAAGATTTCACTTCCATAATTTTCAGGATGTCAATGATAATCTGCCTCTTTGTTGCATGGAAATATGAGGAAATCCAGAACTTCCAATTTCATAATTCTTTTGAAATTTCGCTGTACCGCCCCAAAAGTTATTGTTTCAACCTGTTAATGAACTGGAAAATATTGAGAAATAGTGTTAGTTTGAAAATAGTCTTTATCAAATTGATAGTTCTGGCTATTTTACTTGCCTAGAGAAAATATACTATTGCATTATTGATGAATAATTTCTGCCTGTTCATGGCATGAATGAAGTGGACAGAACAGTGAATAGTCAGATTTGCTCGTCATCTAGATCTAATCATATAGAATAAGCCTTTCTCGCTCTCATCTTGATAAGGGAGAATTCCTGTTTGCAAATGTTAAAAAGAGTCAAAAGTTTTACAATTTGTCTAGAAAAAATTAATATCGTTCATTTATTTTTTAGGTAAAATATTTAAAGGTTTATTTTGATAACTAATTTATGATCATAAATGATTTTTTATATAGAAAATTAGCTGAGTGGGATAAAATGTCAAGAAAGGGTTTTGGGCACTACATTTTAAAAAAGGGTGTGCATGGTATTGCGAAAGAGCTAAAGAATGATGAACAGATAAAAGAGCTTTGTGAGAGTATAACAAACAAGAAGAAAAATGGTGAACAAATAATCTTGGAAATGGCTGGTCCAAATACTGACATAACAAACATTATTCTTGACGCAATTTCTGAAGTTTGTGGATGTGATAGTTTAAGAGGGAGTTTTATTGAAATTGTGGTAAGGGAAACGATTGTTAGATATTTTTTCAGATTTTTGAGACCACCTTGAAAATTAACGAAAAAATCGGAAAGACTTTTTTTAAAAAATCCAGTAACATATAGGTTAGTATAAATTGTCAATAATTACCTATTAAAGTTATATTTTTTATTGTCTACATCAATTTTTTACACTAATATCTCAGATCATTACCATATTTTAATTTTAGAAATTTTTATCTATGATAGTGTTTTCATGACAATTATGAATAATAGTAAATGGATAAGATATTTTATCGGTGCATTAATTACGATAATATTAGGGTCTGCAACTATATTTACTATAGATTTTTTGTTAACTTTGCCGGCTATAAAATCATTATTAAAAGGATTCAACATCTCTATATCAATATTGAACACTGTAATAATAATAATAATCCTCTCTTTAATGGCATACCTAGTTACAAAATTTATAGGAAAAACTGTATACTATTATGCATCTAAAAGAATCGGTGAAAATGATAGCAAAAGATTAAGAACTGTTTTTGAAATAACTGTATTCTCGATCCTCATATTTTTAATACTTTTTACTGTGGGTGTAAACATTACTATTGCACTGCTAAGTGCTGGATTTTTAGGTATCGTGCTGGGCATTGCAGCCCAGCAAGTTTTGTCTAATATATTTGCAGGGTTTTATATCTTATTTTCCAAGCCTTTTAAAATAGGAGATACAATTACGATAGTTACATGGCAATTTGGATTGGTCGGGGCTACATATCCGCACGAAAATATAGTGCCTGGCTATAGGGGAAGAGTGGAAGAGCTTGGATTTCTTTATACTAAAGTATTGAATGATGAAAATCTGCTAATATCTATCCCAAATTCTATAGTAATACAGGCGATGATATATAATCATACGTTATCTAAAAGTAAGCTCTCTAGGACTAGGATAGATGTCCCTACGAGTATACCAGTGGCTAGATTTAAAGAAAAAATGATAGAAAAATTAAAAGAAGAAAATATTGTGAACAATGGGATTGGATTTGATATAAAAGTTCTTGCAGTTTCAAAAGATTATTATAATGTCGTAGTATTAGTTTCAACAAATTCTAGTAATCCAGAAATTGCTAATGATATAGTTTTAAGAAAGGCACTGGAAATAATTAATGGTTGAGATTATAAATGTCAGAAAAGCTATTGAGCTCTTATTGCAAACAGATTCTATTAAGGTCAATAATTATATATCATTTTTAAATAAAAATAATCAAAATGATTAAATAGTGTATTTCAATAATCTATTTCAGGTGAAATATATGGCGCCTGACGAAATAACAGAGAAGATTTTGAAAGTATTATCCGATGCAGATAAACCTTTGAGCTCTGCAGAAATTGGCAAACTATCAGGATTACCAGCCAATAAAATATCTGCTAAGCTAAAAATTCTAGCTAAGGATGAACTTATAAATTCTCCTGCCAGATGCAAATATGCCTTAAGTGAAAAAGGTAAAAAACAATTGCCACCGTAGCTCAGTCGGTGGAGCGCGTGCTTGGTAAGCACGAGGCCCTGGGTCCGATTCCCAGCGGTGGCTTTCTTATAGAAGTAAAGATCCCTTATGATATTATGATACAAAAAATGTAATTGGAGAACGATAAAAGGATGGATGATCTAGCTATAAAAATAAAAAATTTACGAGAGCATGCTAATCGTGTAGACAAGCCTGATGACTACATTGCGGCATGGCATGAAAAAGACAGGCTTAATACTGGAATAGAAGAGGCTTTTGTTTTAATATTTAGAACAAACGGTTGTTTTTGGGCACATATATCAGGTTGCAGCATGTGCGGATATTTTAATGATACAAACAAAAGTGACATAAAATCAGATAATTTAGAGAAGCAGCTGGACAAAGCGCTAAAAAAATACAATGGTGAAAAGCTTGTAAAGATTTATACATCTGGCAGTTTTCTGGATGATAGAGAAGTTCCATTTCAAGTTCAATATGAAATATTAGAAAAATTTAAAGATGCAAAAAAGATAATAATTGAAACCAGGCCAGAATTTGTGACGGATTCAAAACTAAAGGCACTTGCCAAATATAAAGAACAGCTTATCATTGCGATAGGACTAGAATGTGCCAATGATGAAATACTTAAAAATTCGATTAACAAAGGGTTTACTGTCAGCGATTTTGAACGGGCTGCAAGATTGCTCAATGAACACAGTATACCTTTAAAAACATATATATTAGTCAAGCCACCATACACCACAGAAAAAGAGGCTATTGAATATGCAGTTTCTACTGCAAAATTCGCAGCCAAGTATTCTTCTTATATTTCATTTAACCCTGTAAACATACAGAGTTTCACACTGGTTGAAGAGCTATGGAAAGAGGGGTCTTACAGGCCACCATGGTTATGGAGCATAATCGAGATCTTAAAGAGGACTGCAGGGCTGGGAATAGTGGTTTCGTATCCCACTGGAAGCTTTGAGCGCGGTGCGCATAACTGCAAAAAATGTAATGAAAAGGCTTTGAGCATCATTACAAATTTTTCATTAACACAGGACAAGAGCGTATTGGATCAAGAACTGGATTGTGAATGTAAAGAGTACTGGAAAGAGATTTTAGAAATTGAAGATTATACATTACAAACAATTGGAAAAGAAGCGGAATATGATAAATTTAAAAATCGGGCATTTTAGATTTTTATTAGAATCCAAGAACAATAAAAAGCGGTGAGATGTATGGTTAAAAAAAATGTAGATCTTTCAGTGTTTGGTCATGTAAACATTGATGAATACATAAAAGTTCCAAAAATTCCAAATTTCGGGTCAATAAATATAACAGAGAGAAATACATATTTAGGTGGCACAGCTGTAAACATTGCCAAAGTTTCTGCCATGCTAGGGTTAAGTGTTCAGATTTATTCAATAGTCAGCAACAGTTTTCCTAGACAGTATATAAAGTATCTGGAGACATTGGGAATAGACACAAAAAATTTGCAAATTGACAAAGATATATCGCATGGGCCAAGCTGTTATATAGTATCAGATGGAGAAAAGCAAGTTGCTTACATAGATCAGGGGCCCATGGAAACCATGGAAAATTTCAAGATAAAAAGCAAACCTGCAGGAACATGGATTCATTTTGCCACTGGAAAGCCTGAATTTTACATTAATATAATGCGAGAATATGATCTTGAAAAATCCAAGATATTGTTTGATCCGGGGCAAGAGCTCACATACAGGTATGATAAAAAGAGTTTTCTATCACTGTTGGACAGTGCTGAGATAACGGTAATGAATGAAAAAGAGTTTGAGTTTGCCAGAAAAATGGTAGGTATCAACACATTTAAAAACGCGAAAAACATAATTATTACCAAGGGTGCCAAAGGTTGTGAATATTTTACGAGATCCGTAACTATTGAGCAAGAAAAAGTATATGCAGGAGAGACTACAGGTTCTGGTGATGCATTTAGAGCTGGGCTATATTATGCACTGAAAAATAATCATGATATTATTGAAGCATGCAAAATTGCAAATAAAGTTGCAGCTATCGTTATAAAACATGGAATTTATAAGATAAATTCAGAGGATCTCTTAAGCGAGCTCTAACAGCATTTTTTTGTATTTATTCTTTAAGTTTAAAGCATCAGATTCAGACTTTGCATCTGAATAAATCCTGATTATGTCTTCTGTACCCGAGGCTCTTATCAATACCCATCCTTCTTTTTCGTATATTTTCAAGCCATCAAGAAAATCAATTTTTTTATTTTTAACTTTTTCAGCAAGTTTATTTATAATCAATTCTTTTTGATTATTTGATATCTTTACAGAATCTTTAGACTGATAATATTTTGGCAGCTCTTCAATAAGAGCTTGTATTTTTTTACTTGTATCCGCCATAATTTCAAGTATTTTAGCAAGAGCCATGGCACCGTCCCTGCAATATTGGTGTTCTGGGAATATTAAGCCGCCATTTTCTTCACCGCCAAACAGGGCTCCGTTTTCAATCATTGTTCTTGAAACGATCGGAGCACCCACTTTTGTGTAAACAATCTTGCCATTATGTTTATTCACTATTTCTTCGACAATGCTGGAAGTACTTACGGGTGTGACGATTATGCCACTTTTTTTGATGAGCATATACTTGGTAACAAGTGCCAATGTTTTATCGCCGTATATGAAGTTACCAACATTATCTACAAATATTGCTCTATCTGCATCACCGTCATGTGCTATTCCAAGATCAAATTCAGAGGTGTGCATAAGACTTATGAGATCTTTTAAGTTTTCAGGTCTTGGCTCAGAATAATGTCCAGAAAAGTAGCCATCAGGATTAGCATTTAGGGTAACTACGGTGCATCCCAGTCTTCTTAAAAGCTCTGGTGTAGTATAATAAGATGCACCGTTTGAACAATCGGCCAGAACTTTAAATTTTTTGCTTTTAATAAGCTTTGAGTCCACTTTAGAAATTACTGAATTAATATATTCTTCATTCACATCATTAAAAATGTATAAGTTTCCAATTTGTAAATTATGGTTTTCTATAAATTTTCCCGAATAAAAAATACTTTCTATTTCATCTTCTTTCTCTTTAGATAGCTCTGTGCCATCAGTATCAATGCATTTAATACCGTTATATTCCGGAGGGTTATGAGATGCCGTGATTATAACTCCAAACAGATTGTTTTTTTTGCAATAAAGTTGTATAGCGGGAGTTGGGGCGATACCCACATCGATCACGTCAATATTTAAAGAGATTAATGTTGATGCAACAATGTTTTTTAAATATTCGCCCGAAAATCTGGTATCTCTACCTATTACAATTTTGCCAGTACCCACATATGTGCCTATAGCCTTAGCCACGGTAAGAACAAAATCAGGAGTAAGATCTTGATTGACTATACCTCTGATTCCATTAGTTCCAAACAGTTTCTGATGCTCCATGTTAATCATGCATGAACATATATTATAAATACCTTTCAATTATTTGATTTTTTATTTTCCATGGCTAATTTAGATTCTCATTTTTTATGTTTTTCGATCTTATCATTTTTCAAAGTTCGTGGACGGAGACCTTGCACTAGACTAGAAAACTCATGATCAAAAACGATCTAAAGATGTATATGACCTGAGTCAACTTTCAATGAAAGACAAAAAGATTAAATTAAATGTAATATATCTCTGTGTAATGATAACTTTAGGCATAGAAGGCACTGCTCATACAGTAGGCGTTGGAATATTAAAAGATGATAAAATACTGGCAAATCTCACAAAGATGTATATTCCAAAAGAGGGTGGCATTCATCCCAGAGAAGCGGCAAATCATCATGCAGATAATTTAGTACCATTGCTGAAACAGGCTTTAGCGCTGGCAAATGTTGAAATAGATGATCTAGACCTTGTCTCATTTTCCATGGGTCCTGGCCTTGGTCCATGTTTACGTACTGTAGCTACTGCAGCAAGAGCATTATCTTTAAAGTTAAAAGTGCCGATTATTGGAGCGAATCATTGTATTGCACATTTGGAAATTGGAAAGTTGCTAACCGGTGCCGAAGATCCTATTCTCGTTTATCTATCAGGCGGGAACACTCAGATCATTTCTTACAAAGATGGAAAATATCGGGTATTTGGAGAAACGCTTGACATTGGAATTGGCAATTTACTGGATAAAGTTGCGAGAGAGTTTGGATTGCCATTTCCGGGAGGTCCTAAAATTGAAAAAATGGCATTGGCTGGAGAAAAGCTATATCCCTTACCATATTCTGTAAAAGGCATGGATGTTTCTTTTTCTGGCCTTTTTACAGCTTCAATGGCATATTATAAGAAAGGCATCAGTCAGGAAGATATCTCTAAAAGTGTTCAAGAGACCGTGTTTTCAATGATAACAGAAGTCACAGAACGTGCACTTTCACATTTGAACAAAGATGAAATTCTTTTAGGTGGAGGTGTGGCCAGAAACAGGAGAGTGCAAGAAATGCTAAAGATCATGGCAGAAGATAGAGGGGCACATTTTTATTCTCCACCAGGAGAAGTGTGTATTGATAATGGCGCAATGATTGGATATTTGGGCTATTTAATGTATAAAAGTGGAATTCGCATGGATATTAAAGACACGGAAGTAGATCAAAAATTTAGAACAGATGAAGTAAATGTTACATGGCTAAAATATTCTGAGCATTTTAAAGATTATGGCACTTTACCCGGAGCGGAGGCTGAAATATTAAACACCGAATTTTTTGGCAGAAAAGCAATAAAGAAAACAAGAATTGTAAAAAATTATCGTGATAAAAAATTAGATTTAGAGCTAAGAAAAGAAAGATTGAAAAAAGAGGTACGATTGCTAATAGAAACTAAAAAGATAGGGATCAATGTGCCAATAGTTTACGATATAGATTTAGTGGAGATGTCTATTGTGATGGAATATATCCCCGGGCCCACTTTAAGAGAGATCTTTGACAACCTTTCCGGTTCTGAGAAAGATCAAGTAGCTGATAATCTAGGAATGGCTGTTGCAACTTTGCATAATAACAAGATTGTACACGGAGACTTGACCACAAGCAATATAATATATTATAACAACAAACTTTATTTTATAGATTTTAGTATGGGGGATAAGAACGCAGAACTTGAAGACTTTGGTGTAGATCTACACCTTTTAAAGGAATCTTTTTTGAGTGCACATTATAAATATTACGATTATTTTGGTAAAATAATAGAGAGTTACCAAAAATATTGTAATAGTAGCTCTGAAATCTTGGATAAATTAGAAGAGATCGAGAAGAGGAGAAGATATTCATGACACTTAATATAATCACATCCAACATTGGAAAATACAGGGAATTTTCAGAAATATTACAGGAATACAATATAAAAACAAATTTTATTCATCAAGAGTATCTTGAAATTCAGGCAGATAATACGGAAGAAGTGGTAAAATTTGGGCTATTAACACTATCTGAAAAATATGACAACTTCATAATAGACGATTCTGGTCTTTTTATAGATTTTTTGGCCGGATTTCCAGGAGTATATTCTTCCTATGTTTTTAAAACGCTTGGAAACAGTAAAATACTCAAATTGATGGAAAATGCAGATAATAGAAACGCTTATTTCAAAACTGTAATTGGGTTATCTAGATCTCATAAATTTTATTATTTCACGGGAATATGTAAAGGATCTATTGCTAAAGAACCAAAAGGTAATAATGGATTTGGCTACGATCCTATTTTTATACCAGAAAACGAAAAAAGAACGTTTGCAGAACTGGATATTCATGAAAAAAATAGAATTTCGCATCGAGGATTGGCAATAATGAGCCTTGTAAAATTCCTAAATCTCTGATTTAATTTTAAGCTATTTCCCGACTAATTGATAAAAGATGTTTTTTCAGATAAATAATATATGAGCAAAAAAGTATTATAATACATAATATATTATGGAAGCCAGAGACTATGAATTTCAAAAGTTTACGTGAATATATAATATTTTTCTCCGTACTGATTATAGGATTAGGACTATTCGCTGCAATTAGTTCTTTTTATGGAGTATTTCTAAGTACCTATCAACCAGACTTCTTCAAAATAATCAATGATACATTAGGATACTGGACTGTCTGGATACTTATACTTTCAATTATTGTAATATTCATAGGTGCTTGGTACACTTATGACACAATTAAAAAAAGAAGAAAATTTGAAGAATATATTAATACTGACAGTAAAGCAAATTTTATAAAGCACATGAAGGATCTTGAAGTAATATCTTATAAATTAGGGCCAAGATATCAAGATATATTAAAAGAAAAAAAGCAGAATTGGAAAATTAGGTAGTTTTTAAATATAGGTCTAGGTAATAAAATGCTATGCAAGAAAATAAAGAAGAGAAAGTAAAAGAATTCTTTGGAAAAAATGCAGATAAATACGTGAAGAGTTTATCTCATGAAAAAGGTGGAGATCTGTATAGACTATTAGCGCTTTTAGAGCCTGAAAGTTCAGATATCGCTGCAGATTTTGCTACAGGCACCGGTTTTACAGCTATCGCTTTGTCCAGATATGTAAACAAAGTTTTTGCTATTGATATTACTGTTGAAATGCTTGCTGAAGCAAAGAAATTAGCTGTAAATAACAACATAACAAATATAGAATTTCTAAATGAGAATGTAACTTGTACCTCATTTAAGGACAATTCCTTAGATATAGTAGTTACAAGAAGAGCTGCACATCATTTTTCAGATAAACAAGCTTTTGTTTTGGAAGTTAGAAGAATATTGAAAAATGGTGGAAAATTAGGTATTGTAGATATGGTGATACCCGAGAGTGACAATATCAGTTTTTTCAATACCCTTGAAAAAACAAGGGATTCTTCGCATAATGAAGCTCTAAAATATACAGAATGGCTGGCTATGTTGGAAAAATTTGATTTTACAATAGATCGTTCAGAACTTTTTATTGAAAAGATGAATTTTAAAGATTGGTTATACCCACTGGCGGTAGACAGCATAGAAGGTATTAACTGCTTGAGATTTTTAAAAAATCTAAAAGAAGAGGCAAAAGAAATTATTCAATTTGATGAAAATAGTTTAACTTTTATAAAAAAAAGGGCGGTTATAATAGCTAAGAAGTAACAAAATAAAGATCAAGACGTCTTTAAGTTTAAATAGTCATATGAAATATAAGGTCATATGGAAAATGAAGATTCTGCAGGAAATCCAAAATATTCAGAAAAAGCGTTAGAATACTCAAAAAAATATAATGGTAAGATCCAAACTTTGCCAAAGGTCCCTGTAAAGGAACTTAATGATTTTTCAATTTGGTATACTCCAGGCGTTGCAGCGGTATCTTTAGCTATCGCGAAAGATGCTGATCTTTCGTATGATATGACATGGCGATGGAACTCTGTAGCGATAATAACAGATGGCACTAGAGTATTAGGACTTGGAAACATTGGCCCTTATGGCTCATTACCGGTAATGGAAGGTAAAGCGCTAATATTCAAATATCTGGGAGGTGTAGATGCAGTGCCTATTCCTGTTAATGTTCATGACAAAGATAAGATTATGGATACTGTAAAGGCGATTGAGCCCGCATTTGGAGGTATAAACCTTGAAGATATAGAATCTCCAAAATGTTTTTATCTTCTAGAAAAATTGAGTGAGTCTATGGAGATACCAGTATGGCACGATGATCAACTGGGAACCGCTGGTGCCACTCTGGCCGGTGTATTTAATGCATTGAAATTAACTGGAAGAAGTGTAAGAGATACAAAGGTAGTATTTATGGGCGCAGGTGCTGCTAATATAGCAACCGTAAAACTGTTCAGAGCCGCTGGATTTAATATGGAGAATATCATCATGGTAGATTCACATGGCATACTGCATGCAGAGAGAGAGGACATGGATAGTTTAATGAATAATAATCCTTGGAAATATGATCTTGGATTAAAAACAAACGGGCGAAAATTAAAAGGAAGTATTCAGGATGCTCTTGTCGGTGCAGATATTCTCGTTAGTGCTTCACGTCCAGGGCCTGGTGTCATTAAAGGAGAATGGATTAAGAAAATGGAAAAACGTGCAATTGTATTTGCTCTTGCAAACCCTGTCCCTGAAATATGGCCACATGAAGCTAAGGCAAGCGGAGCGGAGATTGTAGCAACCGGAAGATCTGATTTTCCAAATCAGATAAATAACAGTATTGTATTTCCAGGCGTTTTTAGAGGTGCTCTTGATTCTCGTACTCGAAAAATTAATGAGCCGATGATTATCGAGGCTTCTCAAGAACTGGCATCTTTTGCTGAAAAGAGAGGGATAAATGAGAACTATATAATACCCAATATGGAAGAGTGGGAAGTTTTTCCAAATGTTGCAGCCGCTATAGCAAATAAATCTGTTGAAGAGGGACTTGCTAGAAAAAAGGCTACAAGAGAAGAATTTTATATTAAAGCTAAGGAAATAATTGGAAAAAATAGAGAAATAATTGAAAAGTTAATGAAGGAAGGTTTTATAAAGGATATAGAGAGGTGATATTATGGAAATAAAAATAAGAGAATTAGAAGAAAAGGATCTAAATGAGGCTACGAATTTAATATCCAGACTGAAGAGATTTAATGCAGAGCATGATACATTATTTTCTTTGAACGAAAATCTTGAAGAAATAGTAAAAAAATACTTGAAAGATTCTATAGGCCGCAAAGAGAGAGATGCGCTGGTAGCAGAAGATAATGGAAAGATTGTTGGAATAATTATGGTTGAAATCATTGACAGGTTATTTTATAAACCAAAAAATGAGGCTCGGATAACTGAAATCTATATATTACCAGAATATAGAAAAAAAGGGATGGGTGGAAAATTAGTCAACCAAATTATGGAAAGAGAAGCGAAAAAAGGTTGTATGATCCTTACAGTTGAGTTTCCCTCAGAAAATCTGTTGGCACATAAATTTTATACCGGACAGGAAATGAGAAGCATAATCTCAGTCTATGGTAAAAGTTTAAAATAAGTATATAAAAGATTTACCTGATTTCAATAACCAGGTAATAGCATTTTTTTATATATGTAATTTCTTTTTTAAGATTTGTCAATTCTCCGCTGAAAGATATTATCAATTAACACAGCTCATATATTTCGAAAACAAATTAAATGATTCAGATAAAAACGTTCAGCATAATGAAATAATATTTTCATATTAACGAAGATTTAGCACAGTAGATCGCTTTAATTCCCTTGTCGAATCAAAGGGACTTCTCGTTCGAAAGGTTAAATTTAAGATATTAATGGAATTTCGCATATCCGTTCACTAAAAAAATAGTAGCTTTACTGCTTATCCAAAAATCTTTAGCAAAGTCATAAATTGATAAAAAGCTATAAACATATATATTATAGAGTATTGAGTATTTATACAGCATAATAATGTTTATATATTAATAATACTATTAAGTATTCGTGTTAAGTTTAGTAGATATCCTGTCTGGCTATGAAATACGATATAAGAACTATTTAAAGAAGAATGATGTAGAAAGTGCTAAAAGAGAGATGGAAAAGATTCTTAGAAGCCTAGATGAAGAAGGTGTCATGCCGTCAGAGTACCGTCAGATACGTAAGATATTTCTAAATCTTTTTGATAGTTATATATCTATTTCCGATATTTCAAACGCAGCAAAAACATTTGATTATTTAGTAGCTATCAAGACTGATTTAGATCAGATTAAACCAAGAGCAATAACTCTAATAAAAGATGCATATAACAAAAAGATAAACATAGATAAAACATTAAAAAGTATCA
>JAVYRZ010000007.1:28691-63708 GCA_038729465.1 Thermoplasmata archaeon | reverse complement strand
TTTTTGGAACTGCGCTGGAAATTTCTGCAAAGGTCAAAGCTATGAACAAAACTATTACTCCGCCGATAATCCAAGACAGTATTGCGCCAGGACCTGCTAATGATGCCCCTGCAGCAACACCAAGAAGCCATCCAGAACCAATTATTCCGCCCATAGAGAGAAAGAAAAGATCTTGAAAGCTCAATGCCTTTCTCAGTTTCTTATCTGACTGAACTGCTATTTTTTCTGCTACTTCACTATTTTCCATTTTAGGTTGGTCACTCGTTTTATTCACCTCAACTGAAGTTATATTTTAAACTCTATTTAGATTTTTCTATTAAAAATTGCATCAAAATTAATATAATATTAATATTTTAAATGATTTTTAGAATATAATCACAAAAAATATATAATTATATTGTTTTCATTCTGAAATGATTTTTTAAAGATTCATATTAAGTGCTTCAATCATTAAATATCTTATGCTAAAGGATACAATCATTTCAAAATGACATAAATACCTTCAAAAAAAGTAATAGCTCAGTTTTATGATGTTGCAATCTAAAAGAATGTGTCTTTAATAAAATATAATATCAATATATTATTACAAGATAAAAATAGATCTTTTATCCTTTAAATACGCTTCATGCTCGTTACCTTATGAGAATTAACTACAGATCCGTGACCTGTTACGAAGAGACTAACAGAAAATGTTATAATAGTGGGAGACTATATTATTAACTATAAAAGTGATTAATTATGAAAATTACGATCTCGAATAATAAGTTAACAGTTCCTAACACTGTTACCATTCCATATATTCTGGGAGATGGCATAGGTTCAGACATAATGAAAGCCTCCATGAAAGTTTGGAACTTTGCTGTAGAGAAAGCATATAAAGATGAAAGATCGATAGATTGGCTAGAGATATTTGCCGGAGAAAAATCAGTGAGGCAAACTGGTGAACTATTGCCAAGAGAAACTCTTTCTAAAATAAAAGAATACGTGGTAGCTATTAAGGGGCCGCTTACCACACCAATAGGTGGAGGGTTCAGAAGCATCAACATTGCAATTAGGCAGGAACTTGATCTTTATGCAAGTATCAGACCTGTGAGATATTTCAGGGGTGTACCTAGCCCTATGCGCAATCCAGAACTTGTTGATACAATAATATTTAGGGAAAATACTGAAGATCTGTATATGGGTATTGAATGGGCTTATGATTCTAAAGAAAGCAAAGAAATTATAGAATTTCTAAAGAGCAGATATAATGTTAACATAAGAGAAAATTCAGGGATCGGCATCAAACCAATTTCAGAATTTGGCACGAAGAGAATAGCAAGAAAAGGTTTTGATTTTGCAATTAATAATGGAAAGAAAAAGGTTACAATTGTGCACAAAGGGAATATAATGAAATATACAGAAGGTGCTTTTAGAGAATGGTGCTATGAAGTAGCTAAAGAAGAATATCCAGATAAATTCATTAGAGAAGATGAGCTTGGTAGTGTATCATCAGATAAGAGAATAATAATCAATGACCGAATTGCAGATAGTATGTTTCAGCAGATGCTTACAAGGCCTGCAGAATACAACGTGATCATTACGCCAAATCTGAATGGGGACTATCTCAGCGATGCCGTAGTTGCGCAGATTGGAGGATTAGGATTGGCACCTAGCGCTAATATTGGAGATTTTGCAGCACTGTATGAACCGGTACATGGTTCTGCACCAAAATATGCAGATAAAAACGTAGCAAATCCCACATCATTAATATTAAGTGGAAAGATGATGTTTGAATATATTGGATGGACGGAAGTAGCGTCTATTATTGAAAAAGCTATAGAAAAAACGTTCGCAAATAGACAATTTACAAATGATATTGCCAGGCTAGTCGGGATCAGTTCATTAAAAACTTCAGAATTTGCACAGGCTGTTATAAACAATATGCAGTCAATCTAAAAATCTGGCTATGTAATTTTCTATCTTATATTTTTTACCACATTTTCTGCAGGCCAGAAACCCATTTTTAACCTTGTCTCCATCTATTTCTTCAATCTCCAATTCTAGAGATTCTCTGCAGATAGGGCAGCATAAAAGTTTAATATTTTCAAGTTTCATATAAAAAAAGATTAGTGGATGGCATAAAGCAAAAATGTGCCATACCCTATAATTATCAGTGCCATTGCCCAGAACAATGCATTCCATGCTTTTTTATTTTTGACGTTCATATCGAATATCACGCCTCTGAGCCCATTAGTGCCGTGATATGCCAGTGCTATTATGAAAACTATATAGAACGCTTGCCACCATGGATTTTTCAGGTTGTTAAGTATCACATTCAACAAATCATTAGATATTCCATAGATGTGTGCGAGTATTAGATGCACGGTCAAGAAAAATACTAGAAATATAGCTGTAAATATCTGAAATAGCCATGCGATCGGTTCGAGCCTGCCTTTTATACTTTCATTGTTTGCCATAGTTTATAGACCTCCTGTTGCAACTATATACGCAGCTGCGATCCATATTACTAACCCGATCCCCATCATCACATAGAAGAACAGCTTGTTCTTTCTTGCTCCGATTCCTAGTTCTGAAAATATCAACCTTATTCCGTTCATACCATGATATATTATGGCAAGAAACAAAAGAATATCCAGCGCTATGAATGGAGGGCTTTCTACAGTAGATAAAAACGATGAATAGTGCCCAGTAATTATCTGTGTCAAAGCTCCAAGATGCACTATTAAATAGATCAGTATTATCAAACCTGTGACTCTGTGAATCAAAAAGGCAAATCCTTCGTGTATGTGCCTGCCTCTAATCTTAATCCAGTTTAAAGACTTTTTAAGATCCATATTATTTCTCCTCCTTCTTCTTACCGGTAAATAAACGCTTTATTTCAAATACTGCACTCTCTACCTTCAATTTCTGTATCGCGTAAGCAGGATCTACATCTTTAGGGCACGCTTCACTGCATTCAGCAGCAAAATGGCATCTCCAGCATCCTTCCGGACTGCTTACTATTGCAAGTCTCTTATCTTTTCCTTGATCTCTGCTATCAATGTTGAATCGGTATGCTGCAGTTAATGCTGCAGGACCGAGATAATTGCTGTCTGAATTTGAAATAGGACAAGCTGCTAAGCATACTCCACACTTAATACATAATGAAAACTGACGATATTTAGCCAGCTGTTTTGGGCTCTGTATCAGCTCTCCCTCAACATGATCTTTTCTTATTAGTGTGGGTATCACAGATTCATGCTTATCATAAAACGGCTGGAAATCCACTATTAAATCCTTTTCCCATTTAAACCCACTCAAAGGCTCTACTTTTATATGATCTGTCTTGAGCGTCTCTATCTGGGTCGAGCAAGCAGTATGTGGCTTGTCGTTGACCATTACTGCACAGCTTCCACAAATTTCCATTCTGCAAGAATATCGAACAGCAAGCGTTGGGTCAATATGCTCTTTAATATATAAAAGTGCATCCAAAACAGTCATACCTTTTACAAAAGGGACTTTATACTCTACAAACTTGGAAGACTCTGAATTTCCTCGCATAATGTTTAAATAAATATCACTCATTTGCTCACCTCAATATTTACGCTCTTCTGGTTGCCATTTAGTAACACTGACCGGTATATATGAAATAGAAATTCCATCTTTTCTCTTTACTGCAATTGTATGCTTCATCCAGTTCACGTCATCCCTCTTTGGATAATCACGACGGTAGTGCGAACCTCTGCTTTCTGTCCTTGCTAATGCTCCCATTGCAATCACTTCTGCAAGCTCTGCAGAAAACTCTAGCTCAAGATACTGGATCAGATTCGTATTATACTTGCTAGTCTTATCTTTCACTTCTATATTCAATACTCTTTTATTTATATCTCTTATAATCTTCAAGCCTTCTATTAGGTCTTTTTCAGTTCTGAATATTCCCACTTTTTCCTGCATAGTAGATCCCAGCAATGTTCTCAAATTTCCAATTTCCTCGTCACCCTTGCGTTTTAAGATTGTATCGAATATTCTTTTCTCTTCCAGTTTTACTGGATCCATAGGAATATCATGAAACTGATGCGTTTTTGCATACTCTAATGCCTTCTCTCCAGAAACTTTTCCGAATGCTGCACATTCAGCAGTAGAGTTTGAACCAAGCCTGTTAGCTCCATGAATGCTTACACAAGACGCTTCTCCTGAAGAAAACACTCCTTTTACAGAGGTTTCTGTATTTACATTTACAGCTATGCCTCCCATTGAATAATGCGCTGCCGGGCGAATAGGTATAGGCTCTTTTACAGGATCTATGTTATTGAACTTTATTGCAATATCCCTTATCATAGGCAATCTGTCATCTATTTTCTCCTTACCCAGATGCCTGATATCAAGCAATACATATGGCCCGTTTTCACCAGTAAAACCGCGCCCTGCTTCTATCTCCCACATAATAGATCTTGACACTATATCTCTGGGTGCCAGCTCAAGCTTTGATGGTGCATAGTTTTTCATAAATCTCTCATTATCTTTATTCAATAAATAACCACCTTCACCTCTCGCAGCTTCAGTTATGAGAATACCAGAAGGTACAATCGCCGTCGGATGAAACTGTATAAATTCCATGTCTTTTAAGGCTAACCCTGCCCTGAATGCCATTGTATTACCATCACCAGTAACAGTGTGAGAATAAGTGGTGAAAGAGTATATTCTACCCGCTCCACCAGTGGCTATAACAAGAGCCTTGCCTTTGAATAGAACCATCTCTCCAGTCTTGATATCTATGGCTGTCAGTGCCCTGAATTCATTGTTTTCAAGAATTATGGATGTCGCAAAGAATTCGTTGTACTTTGTAATGTTACTGAATAATAAGCTATGCTCATACATGGTATGTAGCTCATGAAAGCCTGTCTTATCTGCCGCAAACGTTGCCCTTGGATAACTGTGCCCACCAAATGGTCTCTGAGCAATTGTCCCGTCTTCATTTCTGCTCCATGGACAGCCCCAATGATCTAAGTCCAGTATCTCCTGTGGCATTTGCCGGACAAAAAATTCTATTGCATCCTGATCTCCTAGATAGTCTCCACCTTTTATAGTATCATACGCATGAAGATCAAAACTATCTTTCTCGCTTATCACTGCGGCAGAACCACCCTCTGCAGCGATAGAGTGTGAACGCATTGGATATAATTTAGAGATCATTGCAATGCTGACATTTGGATCTTTTTCTGCTGCTGCAATTACAGCTCGCATACCTGCAAGCCCAGTTCCTAAAATTAATATATCATGTGTATACGTTTCCATAAAAACCTACCTTTCTATTACTAATAATATAGAGTATATTGTAGTATTACTTAAAAATTTTCATGGATTTGGTAGTGGAACAAAATTCTAATATCTACCAACATTGAATAAATTATGCAAAAGGCCAATAGTTTTGATAACACAATCTATTCTGTCATCCCTTTTTTGCATTACAGACCAGCCTAGCATTTTCTCATCTGCAGAAAGTCCATTTTCAGATTTGTTCCTTAAATAATATTGCCCCAGATACTCCAATGTATTTTCTATAAATTCTTTCATCCTGTTTTTCCATTTTATTGATCCATTTAATGTGGCATTCTTTTTTGGTATTATGTAAGGATCTCTTAAATACCAACCAGATTCATAACCGAGTTCGTCAACCAAATAAATGTTTTTCTGATTCCGCAATCTATCGTCGAAGGTATCTACTCAGACCTCTTTATTATTATACGCGCGAAGGATTGAGGCTATTTCGGAAGCTTTGCTTAAGTCATTTATTAGATTATTAGGTATTAGAGACAATCTCTATAATATCTTTTTTTAGGCTTATAAAATATGCATGAATCCAAGAAAAACAAGTATAACCATTACTACTACATACGCTCTTAAAAACCAGAATGCGACCTTTATCCATCCTTTTATTTTTGCTTTTTTAACAGGTTTTGTGTGGTCTTCTAAAAGTTTCTCTTCTTCTAAAAACTTTTGCCAATCTTCGTCGTTTTTTATAAATGTGTAATCTTCATCTTTAATTTTCATATTTAAGCACCATCAAAATAAATTTGGAAATATCAACGATATGCCATATAAGCCGCTCATGAGTATAAGCACTGACATGATCGATATTACTGCTGTGTTCTGAAATTTTGTATTTGCATACTTACCCATTATCTCTTTATCATTTATAAGTAGAAGAAGAAATAGCAATGCCGCAGGCATAAATATAGAGGCTATTACCTGCACTGTTAGGTTAAGAAATCCGAGAGAGATATTTGGGATCAGTACTATTATTGCAGCTATTAACAAACTTATCATTCCAGGAGCGTAAAATTTTCTACCTTGCCAGAATGGTAAATTTATGCTTTTTGGCCACTGGAAAGCTTCACCTACTGCCCAGGAAGTACTTGCAGTTATGGCGATAGTTGCTATAAGCCCAGCCTCTATTAGTCCGAGAGCAAAGAGCTTTACAGGGATTATACCTATTTTGCTGGATATTGTAGTAAGAATATATTGCATATCATATCCGCTGGAAGGATGTATACTTGGGCTGTACACAAGTGTTGCTGTTAAAATTATTATTGATATTGCAACAATTCCCATTACGCAGGCCCCTATTAATGTGTCTCTTCTCGCTGCTTTTATGTCCTCAGGAACTGTTCCTTTATCTACTTCTGCTGATTGCTGGAAAAATAGCATCCAAGGTGCTATCGTAGTACCTATATTTGCTAAAAGCACATAAATGAAAAGCGAAGTTATACCTCCATTAATCTTCCATGTTGCAAAACTCTGAGCTACAAGTCCCACATTCGGATGTGAAAACAATACAAGTGGTACAAATACAAGGTTTAATGCCGCAATGGTAAGACTTACGCGCTCCCATTTATAGTACCTTAGCGTAAGTGTTATTGTTAACACAACCAAAATACTAAAGATTACTGCGTATATTGGTTTGACTCCAAACATGCTCAGCCCAAATGTTATACCAATAAATTCAGTAACCAATGTGAGTGAATTTGCGACCATCAAATCTATCAGTGAAAAAGCGCCCCAGAAACTCCCATATCTCTGCCATATCATTTCTGCATGCCCTCTTCTTGTTACTGCAGCGAGCCTTATCGTCATTTCTTGGACCACATATGCTACAGGGATCATCAGCACCATGAACGGGATAAAGAAGCCGATTCCAAAAACTGAGCCTGTTTGAGCATAAGTTACCACACCTCCAGCATCGTTATCTGCAATCATTACAAGTATGCCAGGTCCTATAAGCGTCAGCATCAAAATAATTCTGGCAAATGCACTCTTTTTATTATGTCTCAGTGCAGTTATTTTCAGTCTATCTAATGTTCTAACCCTTATATCAGTTGGAAGTTCTGCAAGTTTTTTATTTATATCTATCTGCACCATACTAACCGCTTCTGTTTATTATAGTTTTTAACCCACGAGTAATTTTTCATTCCTTATAAGGCTTTCTTTAATTGAACATTGTCAGTATTGCAACGGTCATTTAGCAGTTTTCTATACTTCAACAAGTCTTTACACTGAGACAACGATTATTTATTTATATTTTTAAAATTTTTATGTCTTTTACAACGTGATTAGAGCATTCATCTGCTTTTTCTTTATTACTGCTGATAAAAACAGATTAGGGAATAGTCTGTCTAACAATTCCCGTAATGTATAATAAAAGTCATTCAAACCTTAACTCTCTATTTTTTACGGAATAGAATGATGGATATCTTTTCATGAATCGTTATAGAACCTGGTATATTACAATTCCTGGTAACATATTGATCTCCAAAACATTAAATATAGATATTCCGTATATATACAGTATATTAATACTCTACCAGATTGAGTTACAAAGCAGAAGAGAAAACTGATAGAGATTAGGAATTTTGGTGATCGATATTATGCCTATAAGCTCATGAAGAGGTATGACAAGAGTCTCAAGAGAGAAAGGAAGGTGACGAGGGAATACATTGGTGTAGTTACAAAGAACGGTATAGTGAAGAAAAGTCCCATAACTGGCATAAGAGAGGTTTATGAATATAGGAACATACAATCATTACCCATGAAATCCGTGCATTACATGTATGAGAAGACATATCTGGCAAGGATAATGGATGAGAGTATGTCTCCTGATCCCCTGTCAAGAATGCTCTTCCATCTTCCTGAGGACTAGAGCATTAAGGTCATGAGAGTACTTACAGAGAGAGATGAGCACGTTCTCATAGATACAATGACAATATTATCCAGATTGGAGAATATCTCATTTCTTGAACTTAGATATAACTCTAAACAGATACATATGCCACAGAATTATTGAAAAAAAGGCTGTCTGTCTATTATGTTGCTCGATTATTAAGGCATGAAAATCCGTCTAGTACGCAGATCTATCTGCATCCATCTCAAAAAGACGCTATAAACGAGGTGAGAAAGTTGAACTTTTTTCTGAGCCCAAAAACTTTAGAGTCCAGTACTAATGGACTGGCTGGGATTTGAACCCAGGGCCTCCTCCATGCCAAGGAGGCGATCTACCAACTGATCTACCAGCCCACTCTGTATACAATCGAATATTACAAAGAGTTATTTATAGTTGCTGTTGCTTCAAAATTCAAATATTGTGGTCTGTCCCTTCTTTTTTCTATGATCAGTATTTTTCAGCTTCTCGATCTGAGTTTTCATCTTCCGTTCTTTATTTTTGCTGGACCAGAAATATATTTCGTCTCTTGTATTTCTATAAATCAGAATTACTACTTTACCAGCTCTTTTTCTGCCTGTTCTTCCACGTCTCTGAATGCTTCTGATCTCGGAAGGAATGGGCTCATTAAATATTACCAGATCTGTTTGCGGGATATCCAGACCTTCCTCACCAACCTGTGTAGATACTAAAACATTAAACTCTCCGCTCCTAAATCTATCCAATATTTCAGCCTGTTCTTTTTGTGTTAGCCCCGCATCAGACTCTTTATTTGCCTGCCCCACAAATCTCAGAGGTTTTATACCTTCTATTTTTTTTAATGATTCGTAAATGTTGTTATTTACATTTCTGAAATTTGTAAAAACTATTATCCTTGAATCTGGCTTAATAGAGATCTGGCGTTTTACTAGCTTCAAAATGGCACTTAATTTTGGATCTTCTATATTTTTCTCTGCTAAGTTTCTGGCAGTGATTACAGCATTGACGAATCCTACTGTTTTTACGAGTTTTTTATCTGCTTTAGATCCCGCTTCTGAGTTTCCAGCAGTTACTATCTTTTCCAGGTATTCTTTACAAGAATCAAAGCCCTGTGTTTCTAGATATTCTATCCCCTGATCCACCTTGATCGCCATGGAAATTGTAGATATTATTGAAAAATACTCTTTTTTACCCTCTTTAATAAATATGCTTGCCTTTTTTTGAGCCTCAATGAGATTTCGCTTGGTTATTTTTGTGCTGCCTGAAAATAAAGAAGATTTTTCAAGCATTAAGATAATATCATTATATAACTGTTTCAGCTGGCTATGCAATGGAGCCAATTCTGCAGGCATGTCTAATCTATACCAGTCTATGCTGATCTCGTGAGAATACTCACTTATATCTTCATCACTTTCATTTCTTACTTCTAAATTGCCAATCTGTAAATTGCGCATTATCTCTTCTATCTTTTCGGCCTTCGAGCTTGGCGAGGCTGTAAACCCTATGATATGAGAATATTTGCTGAATACATTGCTTAGAAAAGTATATGCGTAGTTGCCAATTGATTTGTGTGCCTCGTCAAATATCACAAGCTTAAACTGGGACGGATCTATCAAATTATTTTTTAAGTCGCTTTCTACGACCTGAGGTGTAGCAATTATAATATCATTATCGTCCCATACTTTTTTACGAGTTTTGCTGTCTACCAAACCCGTAACGCTGCCAATTTTAAATCCACATATAAAATCTGTAAGTGTGTATTCATGTTGCTTTACAAGTGGCCGAGTAGGTGCTAAAAACAATATTTTTGGTCCTTTCTCTTTCAAAACGTTTACTATTGCAAGCGTAGCAATAACCGTTTTACCCATCCCTGTAGGCAAAATTACAAGTGTATTTTTTTCAAGTGAGTTTTTTGCAATTTTTACCTGAAATTCTCGAGCTTCGATTTTATCTTTGTTAATAAAAGGATGAACTATATAATCCATATTTATGAACTTGTAATAAATATTCACTTAAATATTTTTACATTTTAAAAAAGATTATAACTATTTTTTTATATCTTTCAATTTTTCAATAAGCGTCGATGCTTCTTTTTTTGTGAGCTCTTCCACGCTCATCTTTTTAAGATCCTTCAAGTAACTCAGCGCAAATCTTAATTTTGAATCTGTATCCTGTAGATTCTTGATAAACTGGATCTGCTTTTTTGTGGCTAAGTTATCAGCACTGTTTGTTCTTGGCCCACCTTTCAATTGCATAAGCCTGTCTATTAAAGATGATGCTTCAGACATAGTAAGGCTGTTTATGTTCTCTTTCTTTTTCTCTGCTAAGTAGCTGCTTATCTGGTTTTTTCGCTCTTCTGTATCCTGCAACTTTGTAATAAATGTGAGCTGCTTTCCTGTTGCGAGTACATCTTTCTTATCGGATTCAGGCCCCTTGATCTTTTTCAGAGAGTCTATCAATTCAGAGGCTTCTTGCATAGATAGATCCTTAACATCATCTTTGCCCTTTATGTTCAAATATTCCGTTACCTTAGATTCTCTATCACTACTATCTTCACAAAGCTTTTTTATGAATTCTATCTGATTTTTTGTGGCTGTTGAATCTGCCATGTTTTTGTCCTCCATTTTTTTATTTTCTGGATTTTATGCCAAATATCCAAACTATCATGCTACCTATTATGAACAGGAAAAACATTATGATTCCAATGAAAAGATCCTCAAAGAAAAACATGTTTGTTAGGGCCTTTATAGTATATGTTATAAATACCCCGGTTAAAAGAGATATGAATCCGAAGATTATCATGGTCAAGCTCAAATACTCGTACATTTTTTCCATTTTTTCATAACGCTCCTTTCCATGTTTTTAAATGGTATTATCCAAGACTATAAATAAACATTTCTGTATTATTCGTTTTTACTTTGCTCAAAAAACTTATTATACAATTCTATTTCTCTACACTCGAATTGAACAGTTCTAGTATGTCGCATAATGCATCTTTTTCCATGTGCTCCATTGATGTCTCCCAATTTTCATTCCTTCGACAATACCATATTTTAACGCAGTTATTCCTGCCTTAATTACTGATACGAATACGTTTTTTATCTCTACTCCTGAAAATATTACATTGGAAATAAACCTTAGATCACGTTTATATAGTTACAGGTAAAAAGTCTCATAAAATGGCTGATTTCTAAGATATAAAAATTAGGAGAAACGTACTTTTAAAGATAATCTATTATACATGCTTTATAATACATATGAATTTAATGTTAAATAAAGATTGATTTCTGCCATTGCCAAAAACTAAATATTTAAATAATAGTTTAAAGTAGATATTGGCATGGTAGACATATTTCCTGTTCTTGTGCTGGTAAGAGACCGTTTCTCAAATCCGGAAATAAAAGAAAAATTTAGAGATGTCATGAAAAAGATACAATTTGATTTTTCTGACACTAAAGAACAGTATCTGCTATCTATAGAAAATGGTAATGCTACGCTTTCAAAAGAATCTGTCAGTGCCCCAGATGTTCTCGTCAGCACTACTACAGACATTCTGGCAGGAATCATAGATAAAAAAGTAAATCCTGTTATTGCATATTCTACTCGAAAAATTAAAGTGAAAGGTTCTATGGAAGATCTATTAAAGCTTCAGAAACTGTTGATCTGAGCAACTATTTTGCAACCCATCCACCATCAACCAATAAATCCGCTCCATTCACGAAAGATGCAGATTCGCTGGCTAAAAAGTAGATTGCTTCAGCTATCTCTTTCGGATCAGCCCATTTGCCAAATGCCTGTTCTGCCTCTCTTTGCTTCTTTATTTCGTTATAGCTTATTTTTAACCGTTCTGCCTCTCCTGCAACATCGTCTCTGAGCATCTGAGTATCTACTGAACCTGGGCTCACAGAATTTACGCGAATATTGTATGGTGCAAGCTCCCACGCCAGTGCTCTGGTCATTGCAAGTATACCACCTTTCGTAGTTCCGTACAGCGAATGCCTTACTTGACCTACATGACCGGATACAGATGCCATGTTCACAATCACTCCGTGATTCTGTTTTTTCATCACGGGAACTACATATTTTATTGTCAAAAATGTGCCACCGATGTTTACATCCACAACTTTTCTAAATTCATCCCATGTAATCTCATCCACCGGTTTTACCAGCACTATGCCTGCTATATTTAATAATGCATCTATCTTTCCAAATCGATTCATTACCTTGGTAACAGCTTGCTTAACTTGCTCTTCCTTAGAAACGTCGCATTTTATAAATATGCACTCTCTGCCATTGCCGTTTATTTCGGTACAGACGTTACTTTCAATAATATCCATCACGATTACCGTATATCCTTTTTCAGCAAATAGCTTAGCAGTGGCCTCACCTATTCCTCTCGCTCCACCAGTGATAATAGCAACACTTTTATCCATAATATTCACCTCTTTAATCCAATAATCCGTTTAGCCTCTTCCACAGTTGCAACTTTTCTGCCTATCGATTTTGCGATATCGCATACCCACCCAACCAGTTGATCTGTTGTAGCTTCTTTATCCCCTATAAAAGGATTGTCTTCAGTTCCAACCCTCACATGATCTCCCAACAATATTGCAGCAGTGATTATATCTTTCTGCTCTGCGCCCATAACGCTCACATTTATCACACTCTTCTCTGGCATAAACCTTTTCCGGTACAGATATTCTTCAATTGTTGGAGGAGTCCAGTTTCCTCCAGGCCAGCCAAAAAATAGTGTTGAAAAATAAGGAGGATCTAGATATTTCCTTTCAATCAGATAGTTCAGGTTCCAGATATTGCCAGTGTGCCAGACTTCAAATTCAGGTCTAAGCTTATATTGCCTGATAAGTTTTGAATACTCTATCAGCTCTTCTCTATTATGCAGCACGTTTGTATCTAAGTTTATAAACGCCTCATCATGGTGCCCGAGAATTATAGAGATCATATCTGCATGTTCTGAAAAAACTTCTAATCTATCCTGAATGCTGAGACTGGACATACCACATTGTATTATTGCCCGAGTCTTTTTACGCAAAGCTCTTATTGTCTCTGCCCACATTTTATCGGCATGAATATGTATTATCGATGCTCCGGCAACAGTGCATTTCTTAGCAGATTCTGCCATTTCTTCTGGATTTTTGGGATATTTTACTTTTGGATTCAACCAGCTTATGTTTGGAGTGGCTGTAATAATAAGTGGTTCCATGGTTGTTTAAATATTAATGGTGCTATTTAAACTTATCAGTTCTAAACTTTAAATATCTCTCTTTCAAGCTTTGTGAGTCTTTTACTTTCTCCATTCTCTATTACATAAGTTTCTTCATCTCCGATCATTACTCCATTTTCATCCGGAGCATAAAGCTCAATATTGAGAACCATGTTTTCTTCAATGTTAATTTCACTACCTTGCAAAATCAACAGTTCTTCCGTTAAAATTCCGATGCTGTGCCCGACACTGATAAACATGGGCTCTAGCCCTGCATTTCTGTAAAGTTCAACCGCGAGATCATAGATTGCTCCAAACTTTACCCCTGGCTTTAGTGCTTGACTTACCTTATCTACTATCTGGACCATCTTTTTATACAAATCATTAGTTGCTTGAGGAATATCAGAACCACTGAAAAATAACCTTCTTATATCTGATACATATCCTTCATAAACCGCACCTATATCTATCGTAACAATCTGCCCTTCAATCAGTGTTTCATCAATCAGAACCTCCGGGTTAGATGCCCCGAATGCTATTGTTAAGTGATCTATAGCAGTTGCGCCATTTTTTATCATTGCTTCTCTCAGTATTTTTGCGAGCTCTTTCCTGTTCACCCCTACTTTGATTTTATTGATAGGTTCAGATAACGCCCGTTCTGCTATTTCAATAGATTTTTTTATGTATTCTATTTCTTCTTTTTTCTTTATTATGCGCAATTCGCTGACAAGGTCATCAACTATCTCAAATGTAATACCGCTTTTATTTAAGAGCTCTGTAATTATATAGGGGCAGAAAGATTCAATGCCGATTTTAGCATTATTGCCTAGCTTCTCGCCTATAAATGATGCTAATTCATCTATTGCACCGTTTAGATCCATATAGCTCCTGATATCAGATACAGAATAATCTATTCCCATGGTTACTCCGAACCATGTGAAAAGTGTTACTTTACCTTCATTATCCACAAATGCGAATGATGGAATGTTGTTTCGCAATGCAAACAAGATTGGATTGCCTGTACCTGGAAGCACTGGCGCTCCTGTAAAATAATAAACATTTTCAGGAGTACTTAATAATATTCCTTCTATCTTTTTTTCTTTTATTAAATACGATGCTTTGCTACTATCATAGCCGATCGCTAGAATCATGTTATTCATCTTTAGAGCTAATCGATTTATCGTTATTTAAACTTTTTTAACGTTTCGGCGTTTTTAATAGGAATATAGCGCCAAAAAAATAGAAAATTGAGGCCGTAAAAAACATTGCGGTGAACGCATTGGTCATATTTGACCCGAAAAAATAAAGGATCGAGCCATCAATAATGGGCGCAAATGCAGAAGATCCGCCAAACGCTATGTTTGAGTATGCCATATACTGTCCTGATGCCCTGAGAGGAACGAGATCACTAGCATATGCCATCTCAACACTCAAAAATAGTCCGGTCGTTGCACCTACTATCGCTGCCACTACCAAGAAAAATTCAAAAGATCTGGTAAATGGCAGGATTGGCATGGCTATACCTCCTACAACTGCAGCTAAAATTAATATTAGTTTTCTGCCTACCTTATCAGACAGGCTTCCAAGACCAATCGTTGCAACCATGCCTACAAATAAAACTACCAGTCCGCTTATTGCAACTCCGTATGCCGGAGTTGAAAGTTTTAGCACATCGTCAAAAAAGTAAAGTTCAAAGTAAGTGAGTCCAGAAGATCCAGTGAGCACAAAGAAAGAGCCCATCACTAACCAAAAAAATCCTGGTGCTTCTTCTTCCGGCTTGAATATGTTTGCAAAGGCTTTTTTCAGGCTCTTTGAAGTACCTAAAAACGGCAGATCATGGTTTTTGATCACATATAATGCTATTGACATGGTTAGAATGATTGGAACAATTGTAATAAATGCAGATATTGAAAGATATCCCAGCCCAACCAACAAACCGGTGATACCATAGCCCAAAGCATCGCCTATCAGCGTAAATAGCCCTAAAAACCCGCCTGCCTCTCCTCTCTGATCCTGGGCTATTAAATCTGGGAGAAGTGGCTGGAACGATCCTTGCGCTAAATTGGAAAATAGTTGCATAAAAACATATCCCGAAGCCATAAGGATAACCGTCAATGGCACTACGGCTACTAAAATCATGATCGGTATCAACAGCATACTTCCTAACAGTATCAATGGCGTTCTTCTACCCCAGCTAGAATGAATCTGGTCGCTTATTATGCCTGACAGAATATTCATGATTATGCCTAAAGTAACACCACATGCTGCCACTGCACCTACTATGAGACCTCTTTCAGGCACTGGAAATAGTATGCTGACCTGTGTTGGTAATATCAGAGAATTGTATGAAATCCATAGATAATTCAAACCAATGTAAAAAGAGCTGAACGCTAGCAAGAACCCTATTGACCTCCTTGGTTTAGATACTGAACTCTCAATCATGACCTTCACTTAGCCTGGAAAAATTCTTGTACGCCAGTTCTGCCACTTTTACTGCATTAGCAGCATCTTCTGGGTCTACTCCAGGAATTCTGTTCTCTATCACCGCCCCGACAAAGTCTTTAACTTCTTCCATTATTGATATTGCTTTCCAGCCCGCCGGATTATACTCTATACCGCCTACCGCTTGCCCTTCATCATCCATAGGCCCTTCATAAATTTTAAGCGGAGGATCTGAAAGCTGATCTCCTATGATAACACCTTTGCTTCCATATATTTCTAATCTTTCAGTCCAAGGGCTCTGCGCAGTATCACTTAGCTGTGCTTGAAATTGAGCTCCGTCCTCTAAAACCCCGACCATTATTGCGTTATCCTCTACATCAGTGCCTTTTATCCTGTTCCACAAAAATGTATGTATAGATTTTACACCTCCAAACAGCCATTTATAAAGATAGAATGTGTGCACTCCCGCATCTATTATTATTCCTCCACCGCTCTCTTTTTTTCTGATCCAGTTATTGATATCTGTAAGTCTTTCCACTTCACTGCCTGCTATGAGAGTTCTGACCTGCCATATTTCACCTATCTTCTCTTCTCTTAATAGCGTCTCCACCGCCTGATACAATTTGACAAATTTCGTGTTCTCAGCAACAGTAAACTTTGCATTGCTGTCTTTGCTGATTTTTATCAAAGCTACTGCTTCGTTGTAAGTTAACGTTATTGGCTTTTCCACAATCACATTTTTTCCATGCTCTATGGCATCTTTTGCAACTTTATAGTGTAATTTATGTGGAAGAGTTATATCAACAATATCCACTGCCGGATCTCTTATTAAATCTTTGAAATTAGTATAAGCTTTTGCATCATATTGTTTGACTCTTGCTCTGGCAAGCTCTCCATCACTATCACACATTGCTACTATCCTTGATCTGCGGTCATCCTGATATCCTGCCTCATGTACTATTGAGATGCCTCCTAATCCTACAATTCCAACACCCACATAGTCTTTCATTTTAATTCATATTAATCACTTTTCATATACTTAAATCTTTATCATTACTATCCGAGAAATGAAGTTCATAAGGCAGACTTTATATTGTTTTAATACAAATATTTTTATAAGTAAAATAATTGTAAGAATTCTATGCAGTACAAAAACGTGGTACTTACAAATACTATGCTAGGCGCTTTGATGGCATCAATAAATATGAATATTGTCATGATAACATTACCGACAATTTTCAGAGGACTTAATATTAATCCCTTTGCACAGGGAGAATTTACATATCTTCTCTGGATCTTGATGGGATATAGTGTTGTTCTTGCAACTATTCTCGTGACCTTCGGTAGAATTTCAGATATACATGGCCGAACAAGAATGTATACCCTGGGATTTATAATATTCACTATTGCCTCCGTTCTGTTGTCTATTGTGCCAGATAACTCTGGAAATACAGGTGCTTTATTCATAATATTTTTCAGAATGATCCAGGCAGTGGGTGGTGGATTCTTGATGGTAAACAGCACCGCACTTATTACCGATGCATTTCCTACTACTGAGAGGGGTAGAGCACTGGGCATAAACATGGTATCTTTTACTGTTGGGTCAGTCTTAGGACTGGTTCTTGGAGGTTTGCTCTCGCAATATGACTGGCATCTTGTATTCATTGTCAATATTCCATTTGCAATAATTGGAACAATATGGTCCATCTTTAAATTGAAAGAAACTTCTCCTAGATTAAAAGTATCAATGGATTACTGGGGTAATATTACGCTTGCGATATCACTTATACTGATCTCACTTGGATTCACATACACTCTGGAACCTTACGGGAATTCAGAGATGGGTTGGACCAATCCTTGGGTAATTGCTGCATTTATTGTCGGAATTATAATGCTCATTGCATTCATTATCGTTGAGAGAAAAGTAAAAAATCCTCTTTTTAACCTGTCCCTGTTCAAGATAAAGCCTTTTGCATATGGTAACATAAGTTTGTTAGTATCTTCACTCGGAAGAGGCGCAGTAATGTTTCTTGTTGTCATCTGGCTTCAGGGTATATACTTGCCACTTCATGGTTTTGCTTATACTGTAACTCCGTTATGGGCTGGAATATATATGCTGCCTATGATATTTGGAATGAGTATATTTGGCCCCATTGGTGGAGCGCTTACAGATAAATATGGTGCCAGGACATTCGCTACGTTGGGTATGATTATAACCGTTATCGGACTGTTTTTATTGACGTTACTGCCCTATAATTTCAATCCCGTATATTTTGAGGGAATTATGTTTGTTATAGGTAGTGGGGGAGGGCTATTTGCCTCACCAAACACCACTGCTATAATGAACGCGGTCTCTTCACAGGACAGAGCTTCTGCAAATGGTATGAGAATGACTATTAACAATGTGGCCGGAACTATAAGCATGGCCATATTTTTCTCCATCGCAATAACCATATTTTCACAAAGTCTTCCAGCTTCAATGTTGCAAAGCTCTCTTGCTGCAGGAGTCCCTACAAAAATAGCCTATATTCTATCAAAGATCCCGGCTTCCGGTGCACTTTTTGGTGCGTTTTTAGGGGTAAACCCTATATCTGTAGTCCCGCAACAGCTTTTAAGTACTATACCGGCCTCTGCACTCAAAACTCTTGAATCCACAACATTTTTCCCGAATGTCATTGGCCCTTCTTTTATTAAGGGATTATCTGACTCAATATACATAGCAATGGCTTTGTCCATTCTGGGAGTAATATTCTCAGCATTGATGGGTGAAAGATATGTTCACGAAGAACATTATCATAAAAGTTAAATGTTCTACCTAATTTTAACCATTTTTCATAATATTTTTATTTCTTGCAACTACTATGAAAAAGTTGACAAAATAAAAAAAATAAAAACTTTTAGAGCCAGTAAAGTGCACAATATACACTTTCATCCGCTATTTTTATATGGTATCCGCAACTTTTGCAGTTTTCTAAAGACACTTGCTGAACTGTCGGATAATCCAGCGGACACTCTATCTTATTATGATTTACTGGCCTGGCCCTGTAAAAATCAAATGCTCGCTCTGCCTCAACCATATTATGTTTTACCTCAAATATATTATAAAACGGCATTTAATAAACTTTTCGTATGTTGATTGTCGATAGCAAATTAATTTGGTATGTTTTTCATAGTTTTATTGCTTGTATAAAGTTTAGATAGTAATATAGGGGCTATAATAGTAGTAAAAATGGTCGTAAATATTGCTATTGAATATATTTCGTTGCTTATCAACCCGTACAGTATTGCATTTCCCGCAATGACCAATGCTACTTCTCCCATTGACAGCAATCCGGCGCCTATAATAATTGATTTTTTGAAATCATAGCCCATCAGTTTGGCAGGAAAAGCTGCTCCTAAAAGCTTTGTGGCTATCGCGATGGCTAATATGAATAAGGATATGAAGATACCGGCAGTAAGTGAATACACGTCTACAATCATACCCATTGATACAAAAAAGATGGGTGTGAAAAAATTGGAGAGATTC
This sequence comes from Thermoplasmata archaeon, assembly GCA_038729465.1. NCBI lineage: Archaea > Methanobacteriati > Thermoplasmatota > Thermoplasmata > Thermoplasmata archaeon. The sequence goes on along the minus strand of JAVYRZ010000007.1, from coordinate 44,343 downwards.
TCAGTATTTTTACTGATCTCTTCTTTCTTTGACACCTTTGATAATGCCAGACCAAATGCATAGGCACCTACTATTACTGTCAAACCCAGAAACTCTGATCCAGAAACCACTAGAAAAAGTATCAAAAGCACGACTGCAAACTGTGTTAAACTATCCTTAAAAATTGCTAGGATCTTAGAAACATATTTGCTGAGCTTCAATCCTACTAACAATGCGATACCCCAGAAAACAATGACTTTCAGAAGAATTACTATTAAAGAACTAACAGTCAGAGAGCTATAAGCTATGCCTGTAACTATTGCAAGCAACGTAATACTAATTACATCTACTATGACTGTACCTGTCATAATAGAAATTCCTTCTCTGCTATTCAGCTTTTTCATGTCTGCAAGAACCCTTGCAGTAATGCCCGTAGAGCTGGCTGTTAAAATAGCACCCATAAACAGTGCACTTATAACACTGTGAAACAACCATAAAACAGTGAAATATCCTATCAAGAATGGAACAGCAGAGGCTCCAATAGCTATAAATGTTGAGCTTTTAATAGCTTTTACAAATTTTTGGAGATCTGTGTTTAACCCTACGAAAAATAAAAGTATAATCACTCCTACCTGTCCGAACATGTAAAAAGATTGAGGAATTGGCACACTGCGGCTTACCGGTGCCAGAAAACCTGTGACGGTATGAGGAATCAGGGTGAAACCAAGAACCGTGACAGAACCTATTGCATAAGGACCTATAACAATTCCCGTAATCAACTCTCCAATTACTGCCGGAAATCCAAAATATTTATTGCCAATTGCAGAGAATATCCTTGATACAACTAAGCTAACGCTTATCAGTATCAAAAACTGCAGAATCTCCAAAGATATGTTCATTTTAAAAGTTATATTAAGTATCTTATATATATATCTATTTACATTTTTAATAAAAAATTAAAAATTTTAGGGATATTATTTTTTCTGGATCTTTGAAGGCCACCAGTTATAAGATTTCAATATCAGCATCACTGACGGAATAAAGAACATCCATGAGACGAAAGTGGCTATGAATACGCCCATTGCCAATGCCACGCCAATCTCCTGAATAATGCCCATGCCGCTGAAATATAGAGAGCCAAATGTGGACATTAAAATTAGACCTAGAACCATGATAATTCCACCATTTTCAACGATCGCTTTCTCTATTGCATCCTCATCTTTATTTCCTTTCATTACCTCTTCTCTGGCCCTCGTGATCATGAATATATCGTAATCAAGACCTACTGCCAGCAGCGTGATCACGACGAACATAGGCATGAATATTATGATTGGTATCTTGTATATATAGTAGAACAAGCCGTATGCGATCACCAGAGCGAATGTCACGGATCCAAGCACCATCAATACCAATCTTAAAGGTGTAAAGACAGAGCTCAACTGCAATAAAAGCACTGCAAATATAGCTAGCGCCAGTATAGGCACGATCATTGTGAACGCATTGTCTACATAATTATTTACGTCTATGAGTCCCTGCGTTAGACCTCCGATATACCATTGATCCACATTGCTGTTTAATACCGGTGCAATTTCATTTTTGAGAGATGAAACAAAGTTAGACGCCTGAGAAGTCCATCCAAGCATAGAAAGTTGGAAATTTACTATTACAGTTTTGTTATCTGTACCAATATAAGAATTTATCTGGTTTAGATATAAGGAATTTGTACTGCTTGTATAGTTGAGATCAAATGGAGATACATATGATCCAAATGGATAGGTAGGTCCGTAAACGAAAGATATTTTGCCAGTGCTCAACAGCTTGTTTTCAAGATTGGTAACAACGTTCAGTTCCTGTGTATTATAACTTCCATTCTTTAATAGAACCGGTTGTGAAAATTGCATTATTACAAAGCTTGTAAATATAGCATCGCCCTTAAAAGTACTGTTTATCACTTCTACTGCCGTTAAAGCACTGCCATGTGGCACGAGCTGGAATATGTCCATTCCTGTCGGCGTGTACATATAAACCCCTACACTAACCACAACTATGACCACAAATACTGCGAGCAACGCCTTTTTATGATCTCTGTCAAATTTTGCGATTTTATGGTATGTTCTTCCAGAGATGGGTTTATATTTTTCTAGGTTGTTAGGCCAGTAAATTTTCTCGTTGAATCTTTTTAACAGTGATGGTAGCAAACTTATGCTTAATACCAATGCTACTGTAACTGATATCGCGTTTGTCAATCCTGAATCACTGAAAATAGGCACGTTTGCAAGCCATAGAAACAAATAGGATAATACTACTGTAACCCCGCTCGTAAATACTGCATGTCCTGCCCATTTGACAGTTTCTACTTCTGCTTTGTCATTCTTGTTTATTAGCTCTCTTCTGAATCTTGCTAATATGTATACACTGTAATCTGTAGTCAACCCTAGCAACAAGATCAGCATCAGCGTTGGTGTAATAAATGATACACTGGCATGAAGTACGTATTTGTAGATCAGGCCATTTAGCCCCATTCCTATCACTGTCGCCATTCCAAATATTGTAAGGGGTATCAGTCCGGCAATCGGAGACCTGAAAAATATGAGGCTGATTATGACCGAAGCAATTATGCCGATAAGCAGTGCATCCATCAGACCGTTACTCGCCTGGTTTTCTAGTTGCGCAGCCATTGCACTGGAGCCCGCCACATAATATTTTACACCGCTGATCTGGGGCAGGTACCTGTCAGAGATGTTTTGTATTATGTTCAATGTGTTGTTAGGAGCATTAGGGCTCAATGTTACGAGTACCATCGATACATTATCTGTATAGCTCACAAGCTTGTGATAAGTATATGATGAAGGAATAATAGGGTAAGTATTGAAATTGCCGGTAGCAATAATATTTGTCACTATATTCGGGGAGCTGCTATCATTTAGTTTCAGGAAAAATGCCGGCAAAGCTTCTTTATTTATGCTAGTTAACGGATTTCCATAAAATGTTTTATTATATGAACTGATCGCATCAGATATTGTCAACGCAGTTAAATTATTAGTCTGATAAGATTCTTGAACAAAAGATATTACAGGAATATTCAAAATATTGACAATAAAATTGTAAACTGTACTATTGCCCTGATAATATGTGGCAACATGAGAAATCGTGTAGTTTAATATGTTCTGTGAATTATAATAAATATATTGAAAATAGGTGCTGTTAAAAAACTGATAAATCATGCCTTTTATAGTGCTGTTAAACATCAGCGGAGCGTATTGTTCGGCCAGTGCAGTATAATTTTGCATAGATACCACGCTTTCAGTGAAACTTTGTGCACCTAAAGGAAGAATGCTATTTACCGTAGCGTTCTGTGAAAGTTCGTTGGCAATAAAATTGATAGAAAATGAAATCTGAGCAGTTTTGTTATTGTAATTATATACATTGAAATACTGTCCGAGCATTTGCCAGAATTGCACCATTTGATTATCTTTGAAGTTATAGGCAAAGGATGAGTTATACAAAGTCATGTAAATACTCTGATTTTCCACAGATTCTGCTTTTGCAGGGTCTACCATAGATATGTTCCAGTAAACTGTAAACGTATTGAAATACGGATCTAATAATGCAGTATAATTTCCAAACTCATTAGAAATGAAACTAAGAGTGTGGTTATAAGCGTAGTTTTCTGATTGTGAAATATTCTTTGTCTGATTATGATTATAATACTTTAAAAATGTAACAGTATAATATTGTGGTGGCAAAAACATTAAACTGAGTGACTCGTTTGTCTGATTCAGAAAATTGTAATAATTAGATTTTGTATTCTGAGCCAAAAATACTAAATTTTTCATGTAAAGATTTGAGGAATTTCCAATCAAATAAAGCCCGTTAACCAGGCTTTTTGTTTTTTCGTTTAATTGTAAGGTGGAGTTGTAAAGTGTTTTGGATCCATTTACAAAGCTTGTCAAAATAGTATTTTCAACAGTATATATTGAACTAACAGATACACCATATTTTTTCAGCTCGGGGTTGGACATAATGGCATTTTGCATTGCCAGAACTGAACGAATCGTCTGACTGTTGCTAACATTAGCATTTTCTAATAATATCAAGTCTGCAGTACTACTGTTATTAGAAGATGGAAACTCAGCACTTTGAAGAGCATCAGCCTTGGAAGACATGCTGTTATGAGTGACTACACTTCCTTCCATATTATAAGATGTTTGCGAAAATAGTAAGCTAGCAAAAGGTAAAAATGCAAGTATTACTATTATCCATATTACTATTATCTTATTTTTGTTTCTTCCGATATAATTGCCTAATGCCTCAAATCTTTTCTCAAACATAAAGGAAGGGTATACATTTTTAATATTTAATTCTTACATTCAAACAGCAATTCAAATAAGTAAACTTTGCATAATGCTCTATCTAAGCTCATAAGTCTTTTCTAGCAATACGCCGGCTCTCTGGAGCATCACCGCCGAGGGAGAGTATTTTTCAAATGTTAAGTCTATTGCTTTTTTCAGATTATTTTCATCCGCCATACCGTATGCAATATACTTCAATTTTATTTTGGTGAATACTCTGGGTGGCTCATTAGCCTGCTCACTTTGGATCTCTACCCTGAAATCTGTAATAATCTCATGCATTCTTTTAAGAATTGAAACTATGCTTATTGAAGTACAGCTTCCAAGCCCTACCAAAACATAGTCCATTGAAGATGGTGCAACTATCCTGTCTCCATCCACAACTACATCAAATTTTTCATTTACATTTACATCGAATTTCAGGTTCTCAACTAATCTAACTTCTAGTTTCATATTTTCACCTTGAACTGCTTCTCAGCCTAACGCACAGAGCGAGGATTTTACATCTCTATTGCTGCAATGATTGATCTTTCTTTCTACCTTTTCTAACACCATAGTACCTAACCACGTACCCAGCTATGATCATAGCCAAGAATATCATGAGACTATCTGCATAACTGATCGGTAAAACTGTATCTGAAAACAGAAATATTAGTGCTCCAAACGTGAGCACGTAATATGCAATCTTATATACTATCGGTATGTCCACCCCTCTTCTGTTATTTCTTGCATATCCAGCCCTGACTGGGTTGGAATATGGGGATAAAAAAGAGAGATAAATGAACAGAGGAACCTTATCTGAGTTCATCAAAGTGCTTATTAAAATGCGATTGTCTTTCCTGCTCACTTCCGCTATTTCTGAGCCTTGAGAGGTTATTTTAAAACTATTGCTTCGCCCGTTAACAAACTTGTAAACTTCCTGCTTATTTACCTCATAAACAGTACCTAAATATTCGATAGTAAATCCATTAGCAGTACCCATCATCATTCCATTGTCTAGTATATTAAATCCTCTTCTTTGCCGCTCAAGCTTGATCTGCACTTGCCCGGATATGGTTATGGATCTTGTTCTGAGACCATAGCCATCAATAACTACCGTCGCTATGGGATTAGTGCCTTCATAAATCGTACCGTTCTCATATGAATATTCCATTTTATCACTCATTTTTTTACAATTATTTCAAAATAGTGTAAATCATTTATATTATATATAATTTGAGTGTGAATGTTAAAATATATATATCAGAGCAAGTATGGTATAAATGGAGAATGAAAATGGAAAAAGGATTGGAAATTCAGTTTAAAATACCTGAAGAAAACAGGGATGAAGTGGCAGAGGCTATATCAAATCTTGTGGGCAACGAGTTTAAGGAAAAGTTTGAAATTGAATGGCGTATATACAATATAGAAGCCGGAAGCGACCATTTTTATAAAGTTTGTTTTATTGGGGCAAAGATGACAAGACTGCATCCACTTATCGAAAAAACCATAAAAGAGAGATTTGACGAACTTGCAAAATACAAAAATGAAGAGTTATTAAAATTATTTCACGAAGCAAGGAAAGATAAAACGTTCAAGATCCATACGGTCAAGCATGTAAAAGAAGATTTTGATCTGTGGTCAGATAACTTTCTGGATTATTTTTAACCTAAATATTTTTACGATAATTTTTCAATTTTAGCAATATCTGCCTTCTTTCCAAGGGCGGAATCTCTCTGTACTTCTTTCCTGCATATTCTTCAACTACGCGCATTTGTTGAACCGTACCTATGTTTATAGATACAAAATATATTACAATTCCAAAGATCCATAATATAATAAAATATGTTGGGTATTGCTGCAGATAGGTATGATATATGGTTCCAGATCTAATCTTTGCGTAAGTACCTAATAACGTGATTAGCAATATTATTACAAATATTAATATGCTTCCTACTAACAGTGCACGTGCTCTCCTTGCCTTCAAGCTTAGCTTTTCAAGTGTATTGGCATCGAGGCTCTCTTGCATATCCATTCTTTTACCTTCAATCTGGAAGAGTGATAACATAATTATAAATTTTTCTTTGAGTGCCTTCTTCAAAATACTTTAAAGAGGTGTATTGAATTAAAATGTTAAAAAAAGATCCAACATAGAAAATTTTAAAAACAAAGCTTGTATTATAACCTTTATGTCACATCAAATAATTTTAGCATATAATTTTGAAGACTATCTGGACAAGATTGCAAAAAAAGGGGCAGAAACAGACATACGATATTACAACAGGAAAAATGATGAGAAAATAACTGTATTTCTAGATCCATTTCGGTTCCCAGAAAAGATCACTTCGCTAACCAACTCTGCGTCTGTAGCTGATGCTGCACTGTTAAAAATTAATGAGTTATCTAAAGAACTCGGGGAAGTAATACTGGCTTTAGATGCTTTTAGTATCACTGATGGTGCTATTATAACCACCCCAGAACTGCGCGATAGACTACAAAAGATATTCAGGAATACAGTATTGGAAAAGTATAAGTTTATAGAAGATTCACTGACAGAAGTGCTGTTATACCTGGATTCAATAAAATACGACCAAATAGATAAGAAAGGGTACATAGTTGTAGATCAGTTTTTTACGGTTCATGGAACCGGTACTGTTGCACTAGGATTTGTAAAGGATGGCTATATAGAAAGGCATGAACCTTTGAGATTATATCCTGGCCAGAAAAAAACAGAGATAAGATCTATTCAAGCGCAGGATATTGACATTCCCAGAGCCGAGATTGGCACTAGAGTAGGCGTGGCATTAAAAAACTTGGATGTTGAGAACTTTACAAAAGGCTCCGTTCTGGCACTTGATGATGCATTTCAAGAATCAAACACAATTTCTCTCAAAATTAAGAAAAATCCGGCAGTACCGTATTTACTAGAGCAAGGGCAGAAAGTTCAGCTTCATTTTGCCATGAATAGCATTGTTTCTAAGATCACAGATATCTCTGAATCTCATATTATACTGGATCTAGAAAAAGATATTCCGCTACTGCCTGTACATTACGCTATAATTGCACTCGATAAGTTTCCGAGAATATATGCAGGTGGAATACTATAAATACATTATAAACTTTTTATTTTTAAAAAATATTTTAAACACGCATTTTTAAATACAATTTATATTTTATATAACTCAGTTATAAACAAATTTATATGTAAAATCATATTTATAGTTTTTATGGAAAGCTGGTTAAAGAAACTGGTAGTTGCGTTTGTAATAATCGTGATCATTGTCGCAATTTATGGTATATACAACAGCAGTACATCGAATACTTCAAAAAAAGAAACACTGGTAATCTATACATATCCATCCCTTTTCCAGTATGGCTCAAATCCAAATGCTACATATGCAAAAGTTTTTACGGCATTTGAAAAAAAGTATAATGTTACAGTAGATATAGAATATCAGGATAACTTACTTGCTACATTAAACAGTCAAAAATCCAATCCGCAGGCGGACATAGTGATCGGGCTCACTAATGTGAATGAACCATTGGCAGTTAAAAACGGTCTTTTGACTCCCTACGTTTCTCCAATGCTAAATAATATTCCAAGCTATCTGGTAAATGACCTGAGCCCGGGACATTATCTTTCTCCCTACGAATATTCTCTGATTTCATTTGATTATCTTTTAAACACCACTTTTTATAATAACAATAAAGATAACATTGAAAACCTGAGTTTTCAATCATTTTACAATGCTACATATGCACATAATTTAATAGTAGAAAACCCAGTTTATTCAAGCACGGGTGAAAGTTTTTTGCTCTATGAGATTGCATATTACAAATACATATTAAACGAGAGCTGGACCACGTTCTGGAACAGTACGAAAAATAGTGTATACATCACTAATGACTGGAGTACTGCTTTCAATGATTTTACAAACTCGAGTATAAACAAACAGTTTTTAGTAAGCTATGCAACAGATCCTGCGTATTCAATGTATTTTTACAGTAGCCTGCAGTACAATGCTACTATTGCTCATTTTGCGCAAAAACTTTATGGATGGGAAGATATTTATGGAATAGGCATAGTAAATCACACAAAGCATCTTGCACTTGCAGAGAAATTCATAGACTGGTTTTTAGGGAGCCAGGTTCAGAATGAGATACCGCTTAATGAATGGATGTATCCTGCAAACTCAAATGTAACCTTGCCTGCAGTATACGATTACGCGGTAAATCCTGCAAATGTGATAGTATTGAACAATTATCTGACCCAGCTGCAAATATCAAATAATCTACCAAACTGGTTAGAGCAGTGGCAAACAATAATGATAGAGTAAAAAAAGCAATATTACTGCTTATACCCATTATTTTTCTGGTTTTTACGATATACTATCCACTTCTCAGTCTAATTTACACTGTTTACAGTGTAAATATACTGAGCATTTTATCCAGCTATATTCTGATATATTCTATAAAAATATCAATGTTAGAAGCCGTTTTAAGTGCTTTGTTATCATTTTTGATCGGATATCCGGGAGGCATCATTTTAGCAAGATACAGCTTTCCCGGAAAGAAAATAATACAACCCCTTTTGATTATTCCGTTTTTAATGCCTGCAATAGTGGTGGCCATAGGCATTATCGACGTCTATTCGGCTGGAGGATTTATAACAAAATATGTGCCTTTCCTGCAAATTTTCAGTGCTGGACTTCCTTCAATACTCTACGCAAATGTGTTTTTCAATGCTCCGCTCATCATGTTTTTTACATACGCAGAGTTAGAGAGCTTTGAGCAGAGCCAGGAAAATGCTGCCAGAACCCTTGGCAGTTCTAAGTTTCATCTTTTCAGGACCATAATATGGCCAAACTCCAAGGCTGCAGCATTGGCAGGAACATTGATTGCTTTCATATACAGTTTTATGGGGTTTACAATCCCATTAATACTGGGAGGTGCTAAATATTTTACTATGGAAGACCAGATTTACGCATTATACTTTGATTTTCTGGATCTCAGAACTGCGGTGCTGTTGTCTGTAGTAGAGATTTTGATACTTGTAGTACCATCATTGCTGTACATAAGATGGATCACTAGAAAAAAGAGAAGGTTTTACAGGGCTGAACGAGCGCGAGAACCAATTCCTTTGAAAAAAGCCAGTAACGTTGAGATTATTTTAGTATCGACATATCTGATATTCATATTGTTGTTTATTGTTCCCGTGCTCTTTTCTCCGGTTTTATACTCTGTTCTAGTGCCACATACATCTATATTTACACTTTATTATTATCAAAAACTGTTTTCTCCACTTATATCCTTTAAATTAGGAGTATCCATGATCAATGTACTGGTTAACACTCTATTTTTTGCAATGGTAGTAAGTGTAGGGGTTCTGATAATATCACTCTTTGTAATTTACAATTTAGAAAGCATAAAAAAAAGAGCGTGGGCATATGACATAAATCTATTTTTGCCTCTTGTAATCTCACCGATAGTGCTGGCTCTTGCAATATACCTTGCTTACAGGATATACATAAATGTAGGGTCTGTTGTATGGCCGTTGATCATTCTTGCACAGTCAGTAATCGCGATCCCGCTTACTCTCAGGGTATTGACCAGCAGTGTTGCGCATGTTCAGCCAGAGCTTCGTGATTCTGCGATATTGTTAGGTGCTTCCCGGTTATCTGCCTTTTTTAAGGTAGAGTTACCTCTGATCAAAAAAGGTGTGATTACAGCATTTTCATTCAGTTTTGCAATAAGCATTGGCGAATTTGCAGCAACTAATTTCCTGTATGTTCCCAAATACACAACCCTCGCAATATCCATATATAATCTTCTTAATTTGAAAGAGTTTGTGCTGGCTTCTGCGGCTGCAAGTATACTGATACTATTGAGTTTTATATACTTCTTTATCATTCAATTCTATGGAGAACATACAGAATATGAGTAGCATAATTTTGAAAAACATCTCTAAAAAATACGATAAAACAGAGTTTATCAAGAATTTTACATTGAATATAGATAGTGAAAAGATAACGGTATTACTGGGGCCAACCGGTTGTGGAAAATCTACAATTTTGAAGATTATAGCAGGATTGATAGAACCAGACAGTGGTGAAATATACATGGATAATGTGCGCATAAACAGTTTTACTCCTGCACAGCGTGGAATTGGTATGATTTTTCAGCAAAACACTTTGTTTCCACACATGAAAGTAAAAAACAATATTGAATTTGGGTTGATTGCTCAAAAATGGAAAAAAGACAGGATAGAAGAGCGAATAGGATATCTCTCAGAGCTGTTAAGCATCCAAAATATATTAGAAAGATATCCATCAGAACTATCTGGCGGAGAGCAACAAAAAGTTGCAATTGCGAGAGCGCTGGCGCCAATGCCTAAAGTACTGTTACTGGACGAACCGTTGAGTTCTCTTGACGCAAGGATAAAGATGGAGATTTTGGATGACCTTAAAATGCTCCAGAAATCCCTGAAATTGACATACGTCTATGTTACTCATGATCATGAAGAGGCATTCATGATAGGAGATAATATCGTGATCATGGAGAACGGAACAAAGATGCAGGAAGGAGATCCAGAAAGTATCTATAATGCCCCTGCAAACGGGTTTGTTGCCTGGTTTGTAGGGTATAATAAAATCAATATTAAAGGCAATGAAATCTATGTCAAGCCTGAACAGATCATTCTTGAAGACGGAGAATACGAGGCGGTGTTAGACAGTGTTTTTGTGGGCAAGGCAAATTGGAGGCTCATACTCAACTACAATGGCCAGAAAATTGCGGTAGTTACAGATGCAGACACGGGCAAAAAATTTTCGGACAAAACTTCAAAATCTATAAAGTTTAAGATAAATAACTATCTAAGTTATAAAAAAATTTATTAATTCTATTATTATAAATTGAATAGATATGCTTTACAAAATTTTAGTGGATGAGTACCAGAAAATAGAAGATACAACTAAGAGACTTGAGATGACTGATTTATTAGTGGAACTGCTAAAAAACACTGCCTTTGAGGATATTGAGAAAGTAATTTATTTAACGCAGGGAAAACTCAGGCCGGACTATGAAGGCATAGAACTCGGGCTTGCTGAAAAGCTAGCAATAAAAGCAATATCTGAAGCATACGGAAAAAACGTCAAGGATGTAGAATCTATATATCTAAAGCTAGGCGATCTTGGTTCTGTTGCCGAGCAGATTTGCACTTCAAAGTCCCAGAAAACATTAATGATATATGAAAAAGAGGAAGAACGATTGACCATTGATAAGGTATACAATAATTTTATGAGTATAGCTTCATTATCAGGGCAGAGCAGTCAGGCTAGAAAACTGAAATTGTTTAAAGAGCTTCTAAATTTAGCAGAGCCTGTAGAGGCTAAGTACCTGACTAGAACTGTTGTAGGAAAGTTGAGACTAGGCATTGCTGACAAAACGATTATAGATTCATTATCTGTATATCTGTCAGAATCGAAAGAATTGAGAGATGAAATTGAAAAAGTGTACAGCATCTATCCAGATCTAGGAAAAATTGCAGAAATATTGATCAGAGAAGGCATTGAGGGTGTAAAAAACATAAAAATTGAGACCGGAGTACCTGTTATGTCTATGTTGGCAGAGCGATTGCCTTCAATCGACGAGATAATAGAGAAGATGGGGGGTAAAGCAGCTTATGAATACAAATATGATGGATTAAGAATGCAGGTACATGTTTCAAAAGATAAGGATGTTATTTACTCCAGAAGACTTGAAAATATCACACAACAATTTCCAGATATATTAAAATACATTAAAACCGCGTTTAAAGGCGAATCTGCGATACTTGATGGGGAAGGAGTGCCTGTAGATCCCAATACAAACCAGATACTGCCATTTCAGGCAGTGTCACACAGGAGAGGCAGAAAATACGAGCTTACCAAAGCGCAGGAAGAGTATCCGGTAGTGCTGTTTTTGTTTGATATTCTGTATCTTAACGGTGAAGATTTAACTTCCTTACCATATCCTGAGCGAAGGGCTCTCTTAACAAAAAACATAGCAGAGACCGATAATATCAAGATTGCACAGCAAATCGTGTCTGATGATAAAGAGCAAATTAAGAGATTTTTCGAGAAAGCGATCGAGGATGGCTGTGAAGGAGTGGTATCTAAAAACGTGAGCGAACAGTCTGTTTACAGGGCCGGTGCCAGAGAATTTTTGTGGGTAAAGTACAAAAGAGATTATCAGCTTGCAATTGAAGACACTGTAGATCTGGTCGTTATCGGCGCGTTTTCGGGACGTGGCTCTAGAAACGGCACTTACGGTGCGCTGCTTATGGCTTCTTATAACGACAAAGAAGACTGTTTTGAGACAGTATGCAAGCTTGGATCCGGATTTACAGAAGACCAGCTTTTTGCACTGCCCAATCTTCTAAAAAGCTATTTGCTCACGCACAAGCATCCTCGGGTAGTGTCTGAGATCTTGCCTGATTACTGGTTTGAGCCATATCTGGTCCTGGAACTGAAAGGTGCTGAGATTACTATCAGTCCATCTCATACTTGTTGCAGAGACGCTCTGGAAAAAGGTGCAGGATTATCTATACGTTTCCCCAGATTTACAGGCAGGTACAGGTCTGATAAAAGTGCAGAAGAGGCAACAACATCACAGGAAATACTAGAGCTTTATAACAATCAGCTCAAAAAGATAAGTAATGCATAATAAGATCATTTAAAGCGCAGCATTGCAGCAATATTGCCCAGTGACTTTAATATTTTGCCAGGTTCGTGATGCGTGCTGATTATGTATACTGTGCCATTGCTGTTTTTAACAGTGTTCATCAGCTCTGTGATCAGTGGATCTTTGATTAGCGTGTCTGTAACGAGCAATGTTTTTATTGCTCCTATCTCTGCATATTTTTTAGTTTCTTCAATGCCGTAAGCATATAGCCCCTCCTTATGTATCTCTGTCAAAAGTGCCTCAACAAGATCGCTTTCGATCTTTGTTCTGTGCTCTGCAAGTATACTGTCCAGCGCGCCATTCTTTAAAGCTTCATATATTCCGTGCATTCCTGCATAAGAGGTGCTAGACACAATCACGTTTTTCACATCGAAGCTCTTGGATTTCAAATATTCGTAAAACTGCTCTTTGGCAAATCCCGGGCCAATTATCAAAATCGGGATCTGACCGCTACTGTACTGTCGTAATTTAGCTAAAATCTCAGAATATTGATCCTGCTTGTTCTCTCTTGTTTCATAATCTTTTCCCGATTTCTCGATATTAATCCTTGCCAGTTCTTGTATTCCATATTCTCTCATCATTGCAATGGTCGCTTCATCCGTGTCAATTGCCAAAAATACCAGTACTGGTTTCTTGCTGTTTTGCTCTGCTTTTTTCAACTCTTCAATCTGGATATCGCTCCATTTCTGCTTTTTTATTATCACTTCGTTTCCAAGCTCTATGTTCAGAGTCTGATACTCTCCCAGATACTCTTCATCACCTTCTACAATTTTGCCATGAACCCTGAACCGGTCTGAAAACTCTTGAAACTCTGTTTTTTCAACACTAACTCCAACCCAGATTCTGATCCTATCAACTTTCTTGCTGCGCAACAAATCTGCTTTTTCTTCACTGCGTCTGTAAGATGTGCCGTAAACTATATCTCCTATCGCTATGCTATTGTCCAGATACCAGAGATCATCGATTACCTCTACAATAACCTGCATTTTCTGCTCTTTTTCATCAAAATCCAGGATTTTCATTTGCTCTCACTTAATAAGTAATCGATCTCGTCTATTATCTTTTTTGTGTGAGATCCGTACCAATACACTTTTTTACAGTTATTGCACACGTAGAATTCAGTGTTGTGCAAATATACGTAATCAGGCACCATATTTTTAACAGCCTCTTTATCTACTTTCTCTAATACTGAATTGCATACGCTGCATCTTGACAGTATTGAGGTTTTAGTGATCTTGATGTTCTGATTTAGCTCTAAAAACTGTTCTTTCAAACTGGATCCTTTTAAATATACAGAACCGGCTACATTCTGTGCTATGATCTTGTCTCGGGTGAGAATGATTCTATTCTCTTTCTTTGCAATCTCGATAAGCTCTCTGTCGCTAATAGGCTCGTTCGTGTAAAATGTGTCATAGCCCATAAACCTCAAATATTTGGCAAGTTTGCCAAGCATCTGGTCAACTAAAAATTTCATAATAATGATCAGGAAAAGTACCAGATTATTCCAGATCCTGTATCTTGAACTGTTATACCCTGCTTTTTCAGCTCTGATCTGATATAATCCGATAACTCGTAATTTTTATCTTTTCTCAACCTATCTCTAAGCTCCAATACCAACCTTACCAATGATTCTGTCTCAACACTGTATCTGGGCAGTATTCTGAATATAGAATCAATATTCTCAAACTCCTGCATTAGTGCTGCTACATCGTTTTGGGCCAGTGTGTTCAGGTTTTTATAAACCCATGAAATCAAATTCATGATTACCGAAATGGCTTTCGGGGTGTTTAAATCGTCGTCCATGGCAGCCATAAACTCAATATTGAACTTTTCTAGCTGCCCGGCAAGATCCGCGTTTGGCTCATTGCTAAACTTGCTCATGTTCTTCAATGTGAAATATACTGATACTATACGTTCCCAAGAATTTTTAGACTCTTCAACGCTCTGTATTGAATAGTTTAAAGGACTGCGATAGTGAGAACTGAATATATAGAATCTCAATACCTCCTTTCTTACAATCTTTAAAATGTCACGAATGTTAATTGCATTGCCCATCGATTTGCCCATTCTCTTGTCTTCAATTGTCAATAGCCCTGTATGTAGCCAGTATTTTACCATCGGCTTCTTGCCGCTTGCTGCTTCCATCTGTGCAATCTCGCATTCATGATGCGGAAATATCAGGTCGCTTCCACCACCATGCAGATCATACTGCGTTCCCAGATAATGCTCTGTGATCGCGGTGTCTTCAATGTGCCAACCAGGCCTGCCTTCGCCCCATGGCGAGCTCCAGTACGGCTCGTCTGGCTTTCGTTTTTTCCAGAGCACAAAATCAAGAGGATTCTTTTTCAGTTCGTTGATTTCGACCCTGCTTCCGGCCATTAATGATGCTATTGTCTGGTGTGACAATTTTCCATACTCTGGAAACTTGCTGATGTCAAAATATACACCATCATCAGTTTCATATGCATATCCGCGACTCATAAGAACTTGAATCTGAGCTATGATCTCGGCAATATAATCGGTAGCGGGCGCATATAGATCTATAGAATCAATATCCAGTTTCTTGATATCTTCTAAAAACGCTTCCTTGTATTTGTCAGATACTGATTTTGTGGGTACAT
>JAVYRZ010000007.1:0-28596 GCA_038729465.1 Thermoplasmata archaeon | reverse complement strand
GAATCTGAGCTATGATCTCGGCAATATAATCGGTAGCGGGCGCATATAGATCTATAGAATCAATATCCAGTTTCTTGATATCTTCTAAAAACGCTTCCTTGTATTTGTCAGATACTGATTTTGTGGGTATATGCTCTCTGTTTGCACGCTCTATGATACGGTCATCTATGTCTGTAATATTCTCTAGATAAAAAACAGTGTATCCTTTAAATCGCAGGTATCTAGCCAGCATATCAAAAACCAGATATGTTCTCGCATGACCTATGTGTGAGTAATCATAGATTGTAGGACCGCATACAAACATTTTGACATGTCCTTCAATCATAGGTCGAAACTCCAGTTTTTGCTGGGTTAACGTATCATAAAGTTTCATCGTAATATTGACTCACCTTTTTTAAACGTCTCTTATGCCTTCCGGTAATACTGTAATAATCGCCTCGCCTTCTGGTAAGTTTGGAGAATCTATAAGCCTGGCAATACGCTTTTCACCTTTGCTCTTTCTTAGATAAATCCTGAACGTTGCCGTATGACCAACTATATTTCCACCCACAGGTTGAGTAGGATCTCCAAAAAACATGTCAGGCTTGATAGAAACTTGGTTTGTAACTGCTATTACCGCATTATAAAGATCTGAAAACCGCAATAGATCATGCATATGCTTGTTTAACAGTTGTTGGCGCTCTGCAAGAGTGCCTCTTCCTACATACTCAACCCTGAAATGGGCTGTTAAAGAATCTACGGCAAATAGCTTGATATTTACAGTCTGCGCCAGCTCAAACGCTTTGTCTACAAGCAACATCTGATGGCTGGAGTTAAATGCACGCGCAACATGTATTCGTTTCAAAGTAGCATCTGGATCCAGTCCCTGAGCTTTGGCCATCTCTATAATTCGCTCTGGCCTGAACGTGTTTTCTGTGTCTATTAACATAGCGTCTCCGTTCAGTCCTCCTTTTTCTATGGGCATTGTTGCATTCACGCATAACTGATGTATTAGCTGCGTCTTTCCAGATCCGAATGCACCAAAAAGCTCGGTAATAGCCTGCGTTTCTAAACCTCCGCCAATCAGAGTATCTAGCGCTCTTGATGACGTTGTGAGCTTGGTAACATTCTTTCTCTTTTCAAGTATAGCATCTCCAGTTACATAATCACCCACATTGGCAGATCTCCTAGCATTTTCGATAATCTTCTTAGCAATGCCCTCTCCGATGTCTGCAGCTGAGGCTACATCGGCAGGAGAGGCAATTGCAAGGCTCATCAGGTCTGAATATCCTGCATCTCTTAACTTTTCAGCCGTGGGGCCACCTACCCCCGGTAAATCTTCTAACGTCTCTACTTTTTTATCTTTAGCCATTTACACACCTTTTTTATACATATACTCTAATAGATCTACTAATCTGTTAGCATAACCATATTCATTATCGTACCATGCAATGACCTTTATCAAGTTTTCGCCAACCACATTTGTAAGCTCTGCATCCACAACCGCAGAATAATGTGTGCCCTTAAAATCCATGGATACTAACGGCTCTTCTGATACTGCCAGTATTCCTTTCATTCTGTTTGCTGCATACTCTTTAAAGCGATTGTTAATCTCTTCTTTCGTAGTGTTTTTCTTTACCAGCGCCACTACATCGATTACAGATACCGTCGCTGTTGGGACTCTCATAGAAAGGGCATCAAATTTAGATTTTAAGGTGGGTATCACAATAGATAATGATTTGGCAGCTCCCGTAGAAGTAGGTATGATAGATTGCCCCGCTGCACGCATTCGTCTGTAATCCTTGTGCGGTGCGTCTTGCAGTCTCTGGTCCATCGTTACAGAATGAATTGTAGTCATCAGCGATTTTTCGATTTCAAAGCTGTCATTGAGCACTTTCATTACCGGTGTAATACAGTTTGTTGTACAAGATCCGTTAGAGATTATCTTGTGCTTTACAGGATCGTATTTTTCTTCATTTACACCTAACACTACCGTAAAATCCTCATTTTTTGCAGGCGCTGAGATCACTACCTTCTTTGCTCCGGATGTGATATGCGCATTCGCTTTTAACGCATCTGTAAAAAGTCCGGTAGATTCAACTACTACGTCTATGCCCATCTCTTTCCATGGTAGCTTTGCAGGATCACGTTCTGATAAAGTAACTGTTTTCTTACCGTTCACCGTGAAAAAATTAGATTCTGCACGGACCTCTTCTTCTAGCGTGCCATAACTGCTATCATACTTTAACAGGTGCGCTAATGCTTTTGTATCTACAAGATCATTGATTGCTACAATATCTATATCTGGATGTTTTAGTGCAATTCTATATGTAAGTCTCCCGATTCTTCCAAATCCATTTATTGCAACTTTTAAGCTCATATTATCCCTCAACAATTGTAACAATATAACATAATATTTTTAAAATATTTAATCTATTCGCTCTCAGAATTATCAAAAATCAGTACATATTAACGAAAGATACTGGCACAATCATCTTTTTATGTATGCTGTTTCCATGCTTTTCAATCAGATACAGTTCTTGCTCAAACATTCTGCCAATCGGAACAATCATCTTCCCCAGATCCGATAGCTGATCTAGTAGTAAAGATGGAATTTCTAGAACACTGCAAGTTACCATTATTACATTGTATGGAGATTCTGGAGGATACCCATGCGCCCCTTCACCATATATCAATTTTATGTTTTTTGTGAAACTATATTTTTTAATATTTTTGAGAGCATAACGATACAGTAATTCTGATTTTTCAATAGTAACTACAATTCCTTGGTTAGCCAGATAAGATAAAAGAACTGCATTGTATCCAGACCCAGTGCCAATCTCCAGTATCCTGTACTTTTCTTTTATTTCAGCCAGCTCTAACATCATTGCGACCATGTGCGGAGCAGAGATAGTTTGCCCGTCCATGGTCGGCAAAGGCTCGTCTACATATGCATGTTCAATGTCATTTACAAAATCTCTGCGATCTACTGCTAACATTGCCTCTCTTACTCTCTTTGACTTGATGTACCCTTCACGTTCCAGTTTCAAAATCAGAGATTCAAGTGTGCTCATTATTGTTAGTAATATAGTTGTGAGATTTAGTTTTTTTTAGTTTGTAACAAAATATCTGGTGAAACGCAAGATTCAAAGTTGCAAGTTTTTCAAAACTATAATAATTATGTTTTTTAATGAGCATCTCTATGTCATTATATGAGGATAATATAATGTAAATCTCTCCTTCTGGCTTCAGATATTTTTTTGCATCCGCTAAAAATCTATCTATGATCTCAGATCCAGATTCTCCGCCATATATTGCAGGGTCTTCTTTATATTCCCCAGGCAAGTATGGAGGATTGAAAAGAATCGTGTCAAATTTCCCCGAAACATTCTCAAACAGATCACTTTTTATAAACTTGATTTTTAATTTGCCTGCATTGCTCTTTGCAAGTTTTAGGGATTTATCATTTATGTCCGTGGCAGTTACCGTGCTGCCAAGTTTTGCACAGTGTATTGCCACTTCTCCAGCTCCAGTTCCTATCTCCAGTACTAATTCACCGCACCTGATATGATCCATAAAAAAATATGTATCTTCGCTTGGCAAATAGGGAGCTTGATCCATAATTACTTAATCATATATAGATATAAAAAACAGTCGCTTAATGATCTTTTTTGTTCATTCGAAAAAAGTTATTAGACTAATCATTAAAATGCATTAATTTACTCAGTAACCATAATCCCTCAATTTTTAGGTAATACCCCATTTTTGTGATCTATTTTTCTACCTTCTTTGGTATTTCGACATATGCTGTTTTACTATCACTATAATTTCTGCAAACAAATCTTTGACCTTTCAGACAACAACTCATTTACTGACAAATCTCTCGTTAAATCCGCTTTCTTGATTTTATTCATCATCTTGAAATACAGATAAAGCGATACAACTTGTCTAAAAAATACATAATGATCATAGAAAAAGGCAAAATATCCGGCTGTCAATTTCAGCCCTAATTTCAATTGGAGATATTGAAATATCGTCTTATCGCACCGGATATGATTTTTTTAGATTTGTATCTACTTTTAACTAATAGATATTGACCAGATCTCAAAGTTCTACTCGAAAATAAAATTTATTATAATCCTAGCAGATTCTCAAAATCCTCTTCGTGATCTATTTCTTCTTCCATAATATGTCGTATTATGTGAAAAGTAATTGTATCTTTTCCTGCAGATAGCTTTTTCAATAAGCTATCGTAAACAGATATGGCACAGCGTTCTCCATCAATTCCGTCCTTGACAATTTTTTCTAGATTTTTTCCATCAGCCGGCACTGTATATTTGCAGTTTGAAATCTTTTCGATTTCTTTGAAACTGGTAGGCGGAGCTCCACCAAGCTTTATTATGCGATCTGCAAGCAAGTTCATATGCTCAAATTCCTCTTTTGCATGCTCTTCTAACTCAGCAATTACATTTTTTGCATTTATTCCAGTGGCAATCTTTGAGTCATACCAGTATTGATAATAGGCGAGCCACTCGTCAGCATATGCTTTCTTAAGGTCTTCAATAAGCTCTTTCAGGTCCATTTTAACAATTTCTTGTGCTTTTTTCCCCATATTTATTTCACTTCCATATTTTATTATTTTACTGGGTTCTGATATCCTATCTACGCTAATATTTCTTAGATTTCTGCTTCAGAAATCTCTGGTAACTTCATTTTATTTTCAATACTGTTATAAAATCTCCCGCTTTTTTTAAGGTTTAAATTTACCATCGTCCATGTTTACATTCTTTATAGATAGTTTTTCCAGCAATGTTATTATTTCAGATCTCTATTTAAACATTTCTAATTGAGGGTTTTGTTAGACCTTCATTGATAAGATCTGCCTTGCTATCATCTGATTCACATCTTTTGACTGTTTCATCGCTTCACAAAATTACCCTTTCTCCATTTCATGGAAGGATCGTATCAGCCTTGCCCGGCCCCGTTTTGCTATGTTTATTGCTGCATTTATATCTCTGTCAATTATCAAGCCACATTCTTCACAGATCATAGTTATGCAATGCTCTTTTCGAGTCAGTGACTCACATACCGAACATTCTCTGCTTGCGCTCCTTGTTTCTTTCCTTGATAACTCTATTACTGGCCCATTCTCACTTATATTTTATTTGATTCATTAGCATACATATAGCTTCGGTAAAATGAAACAATATTTACTTATCAACGAAGAATTGACAATGTCTAATTGAGTAAGTCCATGTTGTTATTGCTAAAGATATTTGAATTAATGTTTCTCTCAAACTCCTCTTATGAGATAGAGTATAGACCAGTTGCACTAAAAGTATAATGTTAAAGGTTCTTTGATTATTATCAATATCTCATTAAATCGATAACGTATATATGGTATGAAAAATACTTAATTTACTATCTTTTCAAAGTATATGGATTTGCCATATTGATAATCTTACAAAAATTTTCAGCGGAGATCATTAAAAGCGTGGTTTTAAATAGGTGGTCCAATTTAAAGATTAGATCTTAACGGTAGGTGCATTTAATGGCTAATTATCTAAATATCAGGTTCGACGTCTTTGTGGGCTCTTTAGAGAGAGTAGTTTATTCAAACGGTGAGGAAAAATGACACGTTTTTCAAGACATGCAGTCTTAACGATTGGAATAATGGCGTTTATGGGTATACTTATTACATATGTTGAAACAATGATAATGCCAGCAATACCTATTTTAGAGCATTTTTTCCATACTAATTATGATTCTTTATCATGGATAATTACTGCATATATAATTTCTGGGACCATCTCTGCAGCCATATTTGGCAGATTGGCAGACATATATGGCAAAAAAAAGATCCTTGTTATACTGGCACTGGTATATGCTATTGCAATTTCATTCGGAGGATTTGCTACAAGCCTTGATGAGTTAATTGCAGTAAGGGCAGTACAGGGACTAGGCATGGGAATGTTTCCAGTAGCGTTTGCATTGCTAAATGATCAGGTTTCAAAGGAGAATCTTCCTCTAGCACAGGGAATACTAAGTTCTACATTTATCGGCGGAGCGGCCATTGGTTTAGTTCTAGGTGCATGGATTACCCAGAACTATGGATGGCAATGGTCTTATCACTCTGCTATACCTGTTGCATTCGGACTATTCATAGTTTCTGCAATAGTACTGAAGGACAATTCTGTAAGAATTGACGAAAAGATTGACTTTACTGGAATAATTGCTCTCGGAATAGGTGTCATTACGCTTATTCTTGGCCTCTCTGAGGGAGAATACTGGGGCTGGAGATCGTTGAACATAATACTATCTTTTGCAATATCAGTCATTTCTATAATTTCTTTTGTTTTTGTTGAAAAAAATGCAAAATCACCATTTATCAGCATAAAGCTGCTAAAGATTAGAAATGTGTTTCTTTCTAATTTTACGGGGCTTTTTGCAATGGCAGGAATGTTTTTCTTATTTTACAGTTTTCCGGTAATTCTTGAAGATCCTTCACCTGCAGGATTTAATCTTTCGATTATAAGTGCTGGCTTAATTATGCTTCCTGCCGCTATAGTTTCAATGGCATTCGCACCTCTTTCTGCAAAGATAACTAGAAAAAAAGGACCTAAGATTACAATACTCATTGGAACAACAGTGTTATTTATCTCATATTTAGGGTTGTACTTTTATAGAGCCTCTCCTCTGGATTTGCTTGAAGATGCTACGCTTGTAGGCGTTGGATTGTCATTCATATTTGTAGGGGTAATAAATATACTTCTAGTTTCAACACCTAGATCTGAATCCGGCACATCTACAGGTATGAATGTGGTTTTTAGGAATATAGGATCAGCAATCGCACCGGCAGTAAGTGGGGTTTTTGAAACTATGTATGTAACAAATATTGTATTTCGTACTCCCTTGGGAAATATAACTAGATCATTTCCTTCATATCAAGCATTCAGCTACATATATCTTACCGGCATGGCGTTTCTTGCAATCTCTGTATTATTTACGTTCCTGATGAAAAATGTAGTATACAAAAAACCTGTGATAGAAATTCCAATCGATATAGAAAGTATCACAAAATAAATCTGATCCTTTTAAAACTTATAATTCAGTTGAATATTAACCATGCTTGTTCCCCATCCCGAAGGATTGGTGGTTGTCACTTTCGTCTTCACTTCTAATGACACGGACGGTTTTGAAAGAATACATTACCTAGTTTCAAAGTCTTTCCTGTCATGAACGTTGCCTATTTAGGGATATCAGTGTTCCCTTTGCGCGCATCCCTGTCTGCATGCAATCGAGTTATGCCTTTAATTCATTCCTCAACGCAGACAGCGGAACGGATGGCATTTTCAACCTCTTTCAGAAGATTTGGTTGAAAGATTCTCTATCAGGCCAGTTTTCAGGACTTATCCGATGGATTCGCTTCGTGATATCTATTATATTGAAACACATAAATCTTCCGCAATTCCTGCACATCGCAAGCTCAATGGCTTTCTTACTTAGGCTTTGTAATATAGCATTTTTATGTATATTTCTCAGCAGCTTAATCATATTTATTCATCTTGTCACAGCTAATATTAATGAAAGAGTTTTTTCAATATCTATCGTCCCCTTTAATTATTTACTTTTATCATAAGAGGATATATTGATTGTGTTATGTAATAAAAACAATAAAAAATTATAAAACTTTAAATAATGAATTTTGTATTATTTGTTAGAGGTGTTTAATATGTATATTAAATGGCACGGACATGCTTGCTTTGAAATTGGAAACAACAAAAAAATTGTAATCGACCCTCATGACGGTAAATCTATTGGTTTGCCCGTTCCAAAACCTAATGCCGATCTCGTATTTGTGACTCATGAGCATTTTGATCATAATGCAATAAATGTCGTTTCTGGAAACTTTAAAGTTGTCGATAAAGTTGGAGATTTTAAGTTTGAAGATGTTGAAGGAAAAGTAATAACTGCTTATCACGATGATAGCCAGGGCTCAAAAAGAGGTTCTATGCGCATATTCAAGTTCAAAAGCGGTGGCTTTGTGTTTGTGCATGTTGGTGACCTTGGCCATCTTTTAGATACAAATATGATCAAAGAACTCAAAAATCCAGATTTTCTGTTCATTCCAGTGGGTGGCAATTATACTATTAACGGAGAACAAGCGTATAAGGTTACTGAATCTCTAAATCCGAAAGTGGTAGTGCCAATGCACTATAAAGTTAAAAATCTGAGCTTGGGGCTCAGGCCCGTAGATGACTTTACAAAACTGTTCCCAAAAGAAAAAATAGAAAATGTTGGCAATATGATCGAATTTGAAAAAGAAGACCTCGCAAAAGAGTTGAGCGTCTGGGTCTTTTCGCTCTAAAACAAGTTCTCTTCTATTTTCCCTATCTCGATAGTTGTGGATAAGTTTCCAACGATAGCTCCTTTCGAGTTTGCTACAATGGATGCTCCTAGATACAGGCTTCCAAAATTAGCAGTTGCAACTACTGCCGGAACCTTGAAAAAATCAGATAGAAATTTTAATTCTTCATCAGATACTTGAGGATTTACTAACATACCTTTTTTCGTGATTACCGCTGCAGAGCCCACTGTCTTTATTCCACCAAGCTCTTTCTTGATTACCTCTACTCCTAGTACATCAGATATCTCTTTTATAGATTGCTCTTCAAAATCAGGATGGACTATTGCAGCCACATCGTTTGCTAAAATATCGTTTCCAACGGCATTTATTCTGTCTTCAATAAAAAGCAAATTGTAATTTTTTAAGAATTCTACTTCCTCCTTTACTGCAAAGTCAGTGACTACCGCACCGTTGTTGTTCATAACCATTAAGCTGCCTATTAACGGAGAACCATTAAACATAGTCTTTTGAACTGCCACATTTAAAGAATCTTCTATTAATCCCAGCTCTGCCTTAGTTATATCTGATGGCACAACCGCGATTTCTTCATTGCACTCCACAAAAATACCAACAAATGGACTGTTGTGCAGTTCCCCTTTCAATAGCATTATATTACTCCGGTATCAATACTTCTACACTCTCATCTTCTTCAAATTTTACAATCTTAACCTGGATCTTTGAGGGTGGCTTCTCTATGCTTCTCGCCCATAATTTTTCATTTACCTTCGGATCCACCCAAACTTTATCTATTGAAACCTTCATATTTTTAGATACAAATTTCCGTATTGTGTAAATAGTATTGCTAGCTCTTCTAGAACGTTCTGCTTTTCTTATTTCTCGAAGCGGCACTGTTAAAATTAACTCTCCTTCAACCATATTAGTTTCAACTCCCTTAGATCTTTAACCTACCACGTCTCCAGCTTCTTCGCTGTGGATTTTGTTGCACTTTTCTGGCTGTGCGCATCATTACCCATGCTGGAACTCTCTGATTTGTGTTCATGACTTTTAATAACCTAATTTTTTTAGATACGTGCTTGTTTCTTGCCATATTTATTAATCATCTCCGCTCTATCTTGATATCTCTGTTCTTCTCTGTAAGTTTTAATAGCAGACTCTTAAGCTCTCCATCAGTGATCATATGGTTCAATCTTCCTGACTGTGCTAAATATATTAGTTGATTCTCTACGTTCTCTACGATTTCTGGTTTTACTAATCTTACATTTGTAAGCCTTTCTCTTGCCTCTGGAGTTAGGATCGCTCTCAATATCTCTGCTCTCTGAGCTCGCTCTCTCTTTTCCTCTTCCTGCGCTTCACTGCCTTGCTGTTGTGACATCATCTGCGCAAGTTTCTTTTTTCGCAATTCTTCTAACTCTTTGTCATCTTCCATATACTCTCACTTTTTTTCTATTAATGAACCTGATAATTTATCTAAATATGCTCTACCCTGATCTGTAACAACTCTTCCTTTTTTCTCTACCTTAATATACCCTAACTTCTCAAGTTGTTGAAATGATTTTCTGATTATAGACCTGCTTCCTTTTGCCGCATGATGCTTTTTTGTACCTCTGTCCACCTTGCCACCATACTCTGAAGCTAATCTAGAAGCTCCTATAGGCCCCATAATATAAACTTTTCTTAGCACAGAAGCAAGCCTTGTATACCACCAATCTTCTTGCACTGGAGCTTTCTCTCTGTGTATTCCTGTTGCAACGAACATAGCCCAATCTGGTGACTCTACATTTGCTTCTTTAAATTTTTTAGCCAATTCTTCGATTAATTTTTCTGGAGGTACATCATAAACTGTAGCCATAATTATATTCTCCTGATCTATCTTAAGATTTATATTCCTCAATACGGAACCAGTATATGATAATTTCGATTTTACTTTGATTCAAAATGATTGTCACTCGCTCATAACACAATCCACTAAAATAACTTTGCCAGCTTTTATAATGCCAGAAAATTGACAAAAATTATAGTTCCTGCATACAGTTGAAATCTTTATAATTAGGCATTTAAAAAAACTATCTGAATTTTTGTTGAAATTTACTTTTTATTGCCTTTAGAAATCTTTTAACTGGTTTTTAACGTTGAACTTATTAATTTCAGATGTAAGATAATAACCTTTGATCGTACTATATATTCCAATATTTGAAAAATATAAAAAAGAATAAATTCTATGGCTAGATATGATATAAATTATTAATAGTTACTTGACAAAATCTATAAGAGATAACTTTTTAATATTTTAAGTTCCTGTCTATCAATATGAAATTGAAAAATAAGATATCTTTGATAACAGGTAGTTCTAGAGGCATTGGAAGAGCAATTGCTCTCGAGTATGCAAAAGAAGGCTCTATCATTGCACTTAATTATAATAAAAATCATGATATGGCAGAGCGCACATGCAAAGAGATCAGGGACTTGAACTCTGACTGCATGCTTTTGCAAGGGGATATTTCAAATCTTCAAGAAGTTAAGCAAATAGTGAACAGTGTGCTAGAAGAATATAAAAAAGTGGATGTTCTGGTTAACAATGCAGGAATAATGATCACCAATACCAGTGATTACCAGGATCTTGAAGCGATGGTAAAAACAAATTTATATTCCATGGTGTACATGATCGAAGAACTCAGACAGAACTTTGAATCTCATGGAGGAAAGATAATAAATATCTCCAGTGTTGCAGGCATAGGAACTGCCCTGGAAGGTACAACTTTTTATTCGGTTACAAAAGGTGCAGTGATTGCTCTCACAAAAAGATATGCGTTTGATCTTGGGAAATTTCATGTGAATGTGAATGCGATCGCTCCTGGCTATATTGATACAGACCTTACAAGAAAACCAAAGAGTGAAGAAGAGTGGAAAAAGATAGTGAAACAGATATCTTCACGTACCTCACTCGGAAGGATCGGAACTGCTGAAGATATCAGCAAAGCAGCATTGTTCCTCGCCTCAGATGATTCAGATTTCATTACCGGGCAGGTTATAGTCGTTGACGGAGGCAGATTAGATTTTCTATCACATTCGCTCTGATTATTCAAACCATTAGTCAAATACAGCACCTTAGAACTAAAAATCAATAATTATTAAAAAATGTACTATTTAAACATTATTAAAATATTTTTTTAATCTAGTTTTAATATATGGATAAATTATGTTATAGCATGCTTTACGAGGCTTTAATCAAGAAAAGATTGATCATTCTGGTTATCTGGTTGGTTTTCATATTGATGTTAATACCTTTGACAATGAACTATTCAAACTATGTGAATTATGGCAATGCAAGCAGCAGCAGTGCCTCATCCGAGTCACAGACTGTTCAGAACATTCTTGCAAACACGTCCACACAGAACTCTTCTCTTTACGTAATCGTGATCAGCAATCCATACAATATATCAATGGCAAATAAAACTCTTGACTTCCAAAGCAGCATTTCTAATGACAAGATTAAGAATTTCAGTAGCTCTTCATCACCATATTCTGAATATGCAAGCTTTCTGGATCAGATAATCGGAAATAAAAAGGTTCAGATCGCAAGTTTATACTTAAACTTCACTGATTATGCAACGTTTATAATGCAGTTTCCAGCAAGCTTTTACAGAAACTATACGGCAAATGAAAATACCATGGTTATTGCTGAGAAGAGCGGATATAATAACAGCGTATATGAATCTCTGTTTCTATCTAATTTCAACAACACGCCGAATATTAGTGTAACCCAGAGAATTGACAATGCTGTTACTAATACTATTCCTGAGTACTACACTCAGAATACAAGCTTATTTTACGCATTTTCAGTATTAAAATATGTTAATGTTACTGTTTTTCCATCAGATTTACTAAATGCTGGCGCTCAATTTATCTCAAATTTAACCGGGCAGAGCATTTCTCCTTCAATACTTTATACTAGCACTTTAAACGGTGATTTTGGAGTAAATTATGTAGAGCATTTTGGATTGTCTGGGATACCGTCATTTATATCAGAAAGATACATAAATTCTAACAGCACCGCATTTTTAATATTCATAAATTTTAATGTAAAGCAGGGATATATTTCTCCATCAGGGTTCTATCCTGCTTCAGCGGCTACTCCCACCCTGATTCCTGCTGTTAAAGAATATTTTGGATCAGCAGGGTATCTGACTGGAAACGGAGCAATAAACTACCAAACTCAACAGCAAACGTCACAGTCAGGTGCGTTCTTTGGAGCCATATACATCATATTGTTTATTGCAGTATTCTTAACCCTTTATTCATATAAACTATCGCTTTTGAACCTTGCCCTTGTATCCATAACTGTGCTAATCGGATACCTTGCAATAGTTATAAGCGGCCTGATTTTCGGGAAAGTCAGCTATATTGTAACCTATACTCTTACGGCAGTGTTGCTAGGAATTACCACAGACTACGTTGTGTTTGTAGTTTACAGATACCGCAGTGAACTAAGAAGAGGAAAGGGCAGAGAATGCATATTGAAAGATCCCATTAAAAATTCTGTAAAAACCGTTCTTATTAGTGGTGTGACTGTAGCGGTGAGCCTTGGCATGTTTGCGTTTATTGGTAATTTTGAGACCTGGGGAACAGTACTGTTCATAAGCATAATCATAACGGTAGTAATGGTCGTCACCACCATGCCTGCAATTTTGTCATACATCACACCTAAATATTTCATGAAAAAAGGACTGAAAAAAGAGACTGAGATAGACATAGCATTTTCTTATTTTTACAAAACTTCCAAAATATCTACTGAAAAAAGTGCAATTGTGATCCTGATAATACTGGTTCTTGCAATACCTTCCGTCCTGTTTTTTGTGGCTATACCCACAACTTACGATTTCAATGCCGGACTTTCTCAAGACCTTTCTTCAGTGCAGGGGCTCAACCACCTTGACACCTATTTTGGAGAGAATGTGCTATATCCAACATATGTTCTCGTGCCACTTCCAAACCAAAATGTTTCTAGCCTGCAAGACCAAAATATGCTTATAAACTCAGCAAAATATCTGCTTTCGTATAAAGGCACAAAAGAGGTGGTAGGGCCATATTCTAACGGCACTGCAATCTCATCAAACACGACCATTTCACAGTTTTTGACCTCTGGTAATAAATACGCGTTTTTTATCGTCTATACAAATTACTCACCATACTCCAGCCAGGCAATTTCATATACTCAGACCCTGAGAGACAACAAAACGCTGCTTGTTGGAGGATTGACTTCTAGTATAATAGACCAGCAGGCCCAGAATAACCGGGACTTTACAGAGCTTGCAATTTTGATCTCTGTATCGGTTTTTGTGGTGCTGGCAGTATCGTTCAGAAATATCAAGTACCCGATCATATCTTTGAGCGGAGTGTTTATCAGTATCTCATGGGCGCTGAGCATCCTGTACCTCATATCCACATACCTGCTTCACGAGGCGATAATTTACCTGATTCCAGTGATACTGTTCGTGATATTGATGTCCCTAGGAAACGACTATTCTGTATTTATAATATCTAGAGTGCGAGAAGAACAGGCTAGATACGGAAACGTGGAAGGAATAAACAGGGGCTTACAGTCCTCTGGAAAGATTGTAACCTCGCTAGGTTTGATACTTGCAGGGTCGTTAGGTGCACTTGGGCTTATCCCCGTATCATTCCTGGAGCAGATGGGAATAGCATTCGTTGTGTCGCTGGTAATAGACACGTTCGTGATCAGGGTATTTTATTTTCCGGCCATGATGAAAGTTCTAAAAGCCAACTTTAAAAGTGAGTGAAAATTTAAATATTTTTAACTTTTTACTTATTTAGATGGACAGTATAGATAAGGACATTCTTGTATTTCTGCTGAGGGATGGAAGATACTCAAAAAGTAAGATTGCTGAAGAGATGGGCTTATCACCACAGTTCATAAACTACAGGATAAAAAGGATGATACAGAACAGCATAATAAAAGATTTTAAAATGCATCTTAATCCATACTATTTCAATGCTAAAAGCATTTTTCTGGCTTTTGAAGGCTCTGCGAATTCTATAACGGAAGAGACTACTTCAATATTCAAGTGCCTTGAAAAATTATATTTTTTTGAGCTTCAGGGCAAGAACTTGAATGCTCTTGAACAAAGAATAAAAAAGCTGGTCAGAGAGAACGGAGAGTTGAAAATGAAGTACATACCAAAGGCACCATTAAATATAACATCTCTCGTTCCTGCCGACCTTAAGATTTTGAGCGTATTGAAAGACCAGCCTATAAGCTCAGTGTACGAAATCTCAAAAGCTACAGGCTTAAGCTCTGGAAAAATCAAAAAAAGGCTTGAGATAATGAAAAATTATGCGGTTTTCAGCATAGTTCCGATCATAGACCTTTCTAAAGTAGACCTGTTTATATACGCGATCATTACTAAAGATCCTTCTGCACTGAACATGATCAAGGGCTCATGGATCCTTAGAATTATGGATGATAATGCTGGAATATTTGTCAGTGTTGCATATTCTATCTCAGAAATCAAGAACAATCTTGAAAAAGCAAAAAAGGTAGATCGTGATACAGAAGTAATGATGATCTATGACTATGACTTTATACCGAACATAAAACTTTTAAGTTAATAATGTATATAAACATAAAAATACCTGTTTTGCTATATTTTCAAAGTATATTGATTTGGTATATTGATAATCTTTCAACAAGAAGTTGACTGCTTCAACTGAAAAATAAGTTTAATAATATCCATGAATTATCTCTTTATGTTTGGGGTTGTGGGGTAGCTTGGCCATCCTATCGGCTTCGGGAGCCGAAGACCCCGGTTCAAATCCGGGCAACCCCATTAATTTTTTGCGTTCGAGTAAAGGCAATGTTTATGTGCCTGGCATATAATATATCCATTCTTTTATCATTGCAAAAACGCGGGGTGATAGCGTAAGCTATAAAAAAATCAATGAAAAAGTGGAAAAAATAATAAAAATAAATAAAAAATGATCTAGAAAACCGCCTATTTTTGCAATTTTGAATAGATTTTTATGATGTAAGTTAGAAATCAAGCTATTATCATAAAATATATATAGTTATTATAGGTGGTTGTATATAATGTTATCAAAAAAAGGAAAAATTATAATAAGTATAATTGTAGTTGTGGTGATGATCTGCACAGCATTTACAGTAACTGAATACAAATATTATCTACCAAATAATAAAAAGCAAACTCAATCTACAAATTGGTTATATACTAATTTTGAGGTATCACCTTCTGCCAGTAACTCTTCTTCAAGAATAATTCAAGCAACAATTCAGATTTGGGGAACTCCTCCTCCTTTAAACAGCACAAACAATTCTTTTTATGTAACACAGCAGAGTAATGTGTCTCCTCTTCTTCAAGTATCAACAAACTCATCAGGCAATACTAGTGGTTATTTTTCTACCGCTTTCAAGCAATATTTGACAGAGTGGATAAATTATTTAACTAAAGAAAAACAGTTTAATGAGGAAATAGGACTTGATCTTGAAATAACTTACGTAGTTACACATAATGCTACTAACAATGAAGTAGTAATGGCAGGGAACGAGATAGAAATTAACCCTTTTAATATACTTAAGAGCCTTACTTTAAATATAGCAGATCACCCATCTTTATCGAACTTACCACATTTTTATGTGCCTGTTAACAATGCTGTTTCTGCTGATAACTCTGTTACACCGCTGGGAACCAGCCCACCTTGGCTGTATGTTTGGTATTTGAATAAATCTACTACTTATCATAATGGAAACATACCGTTAGCTTTTGAAAATGATACAGACGGAAATGCACTGAGTATTCTCTCTATCACATTAGGAACTACCAGTGGCACAACGTCATTTACTGGAGGCAGAGGATATAATATAAATAATACAGTAAGCTATTATATAGATAATAATGGTACTTTCAACCCTAATGATATTATTAATTCTACTGAAATACTTTTATACCCCCCTAGCGTTAATAAAACTGCGTCAGCTGGATATATTTATGCAGTTGGAAATGTTACTGTTGATAAATATCAAGAAGCCTACGTTAATGCAGGAGCAGGTGTAAAAGAGTGGTTAAATAACTTTTATGCACATATTTATGTATCTTCGATAAACATTGCTAACGGAAGATATGTTTTAGGACATGCCTATGATGCATATGATCCAAATTGCCCATATGATAATCCTACAGCTATTAAACAATTAGGATTTTTAAACAACATGACAAACACTTTAGAAGGAAATATAACTCCAGGTAATGAAGTCACATGGGGTGCAATTTATTCAAGTACAAGCGGAGATTATAATAACTTACAGGGGACTATAAATGGTATTGTTGGCATAGGTCTAGCAGTAATAGGATTTGTAACTACAGTTATGGCAGCGGATGGATGGGCTCCAGGTAGTGGGTGGGCTAATATAGGTCTCGCAGTTTTAGCTGTAACAGGGCTAGTGAGCTCTGAGTTAGGTTTAGTATTAAGCGGAGTAGTTACTGCAAAATCTAGTACGGTAGTATTTACGGGAAATGCCCAAAATAGTGGTGAAGTAGGGAGCCCATCACAGGGTAATCCAATACTTTTCTATGCTTATGTATTAAAAATTGATGTAAACTTTAATGATCATAACTATATATTTCCAGTTATGTGGCTTACCGGTAAACCTGCTTAACTAATTTTTTTACTTTTTTTATTTTACTCTTTTAAAAAGTGTCAGTATATATATTTAGATCAAAAATTCAGATAGTAAACTTGACAAAAATATCTTTTGTCAAGTGAACTAACCTATTTTTTTCTTTTCTTTATATACCCTCCATTCTCAAAAACTATATTTTACTAGATCTGGTATCAATAACCTATTTAAATATGAATGTATTGACAAGTAATTAATAAAAAATTCAATTATATCAATTTCAAAAAATATGCTTTTATCATACATTTTTTTGAATCTATCGAGATCGAAATAGCCAAGATCAAAGATCAGAATGCATTGTTTTAAAAGATCTGGATCAATGCCATTCAAAATTTTTTCAAACCTAGGTGAATCATTTTGATTAGCAGGAGTAATTTCAATCCTCTTTCATTTGCATTGCGTCTAACATATTTGCTAGATTCCTTAATTTTTGTTTTTATAAAGGTTGAATCTATGCCAAGAATGTTGAGAAGTGTTCTATACAATGCTGTGTTATGGGCTTTAATGTAAGGCCTGGCATATCATGATCAATACGAAACTCGCAAAATTGTTATTTGAAGAATTCATAAATAGCCATAACAGCAGATGATTATTATTTAGCTAATGAGATAATTTCTTTATATAAAGGGTGCAAAATTAGTAGCTTTGTATATATATTCCTCATTAATTTTTTTTAAACAAAAATATCCGGTTAATATTTTTTTCAAAGTGAAAGTTAAAAGATTCAATTTTTTCAATTAGTTCTTTTTTCTTGACTCCTGGCGTTTTCTGCACTGCCATTATTCCGTTCACCTTCAATATCCTACGCATTTCTCTTATAATTCCATCTATGCCACTTAGACTATGGATGAACCCAAACATTATTTCAAAATCTACAGAATTATTCTCAATACCTGTGTCTTCTGCATTTTTAATGATTATATCAATATTCTTCAGATTTTCAATAGCCATTTTATTTTTAATTATTGCTGGCACTTTTTTGTATATATCAAGCGCATAAACCTTCCCGCTGTTTCCAACTAGTTTTGCTGCCGGTATCGTGTAGTATCCCGGGCCACAACCTACATCTATTACTGTCATGTCAGTACCGATCCCTATGCTCTTCAGAATAGTATAAGGATCTTTTACAGCTTTAAGAATAAAATTATCATGCATGAAATACATAATTTTGTAACTGAGCTCATTTTCCATAATATCACTATTTTTTTAACTATTAAAAATTAATTTAATTTTTAACTTTTGATAATTTTAATCACTTTTTCAATCTCTTCCAATTGCTTTTCGTTCATGTCCATATATGGATTCATTGCATAATTTGAAGGGTTTATTTCACCGAGCACAAGTTTTCTAAATAAATAATTATAAGATACACTATTAGGGAAATTTTGAAGTTTTTCCGCTGCTAATACTACTTTTTTATGCAGGGAAATATCCATAGAAACATATAATTTATGGATTATTTCTGAAAAATTAGAGATGCCACATACTCCACCGGAAGCACCGAGCATTAAGCTTTCATATAGAAGATCATCCCTTCCTTGAAAGATATATCTATGCTTTGGCATATGCTCCATATATCTATTAAATAATCTCATGTTCCCTGAGCTGTCTTTCAATCCTACTATATTAGAATGTTCATTCATCAGTTTTTCAACCGTTTCTGGCATTATCTCATTGCTTGAAAAAGCTGGGTTGTTGTAAATGAAAACTGGAATTTGAATAATACTTGCTATTTCAGAGTAGTATCTAAAGATAGCATCCTGATCAAATTTGAGATAGTATGGAGTTATGACCACTGCTCCATCAGAGCCAATATCAACAGCATTTTTACCCATTTGTACAGTTTCTTCAAGATCGTTTCTGCTTATTCCTGAAAGAAATATCCTATTATTTGGTAAATTACTTCTCGCAATTTTTAAAATTTTAAGATGTTTTTCAAATGAGAATAGTGTGAAACCACCAGTAGAAGAACCAGGGAAAATACCCTCTACACCGCTTTTTACTAAAAATTCAACAAGTGTTTTTATATTGACTTCATCGATTTCCCCTTTTTTTATAGGAGTTATCATAGGAGTTATTATCCCTTTAAAATCCATTTTTTCACCAGTAGACTAATAGCATTTAGCCTATATTAAAATTCTTCTTTATGTGGTAAGTCAGTGTTATAGAGTATAATACTTAAACGAATATTCCTATAATATCATATACAATTATTTAACAAGATAAAATATTTTGTTTATTTTTTCAATTGCTTAAAAATTGCGCATAATTCTCTTTCTGTATGTAAACTTAGATTTATAACTGCGCCTGATTACTCTACAACTACCCTAAACCTCAGATTTCATATTATAACCTTTTATTGCATTTATAGCAAATATGTCATTTATCGTATTTTAGCCCTATCTTCTCTCCTATCTCTTTATAATTATTAATTAACTTAAGCTCTGGTTTTAACTCAAGCATCCATGGAAAGCCCCACTTATGCTTTTCAAGATACTCAAGCGCTTTTACAAAGTCTTTTAGCATTTCGATAGGTGCAGAAAATATTATCTCGCTTTGCTGGGTCATTGCAATTCGCCTATCACCCCTGCAAGGAGATACGACTAAACACTGTTTATTTTGCAAAACAGGGACAATAGAATAAACACAACCTGCATGTCCTGATAACTTAGAAGTAACATCCTCTCCATCTATGCAGTCCTTTGCTATCATAAGCTGTGTTAACTGTGCCGGATCACAGTAAATCATAAACAGATCTGGATCAAAGCTACATTTATCCAGTGGAGCAGAAGAGATCCCGATATATTCACCCACTTTTAACTTTGGGAAAGATTGCGCCCATTTCTTGGCATCCTTTTGTTTCATAATAGTAAAAGGATATCTCTGAAGCCCGTCTAAAAACTCAGCAGGCGGTTCTATTAGTCCTAATCCTACAACCGGTTCAAAACACTACATATCCTCTTTTAACATAGCTATGGTTTCTCCGCCCCACCGAGACATCGCGAATCCTTCAGAAAGATCAAAGTGATGTCCCATATCTCTCAGAGGCCTTTTTGCATCACTTGGAATCTCTGATTCATTTTTTAGCATTTTAATTGCTAGAGGAAAAGTTCTTAAACGCAATAAATTCATAATCTTTTTTGTATTTCTATGCACATCTTCCAAATTCATAAAAAACACCGTCAATCTTAACTTTTTAATAAATGGATAGGTGTTTCATCTACATTAAAATTCTGTTTTAACTTTTTTATATATAATGTAAATCCAAATTTACAAGATGTAATAGAATAGCTTTATAAAAATTAAACTTTAAGGCCTTTATCAATAAATATCCTTTTACAATACCTAAAAATTAATAATGAAAAATATTAAACTAATTTACTCCAGAGCTCTTTTTTTTCAAGCATAAAACTGATACTGAAATTGCTAAGAAATTAAATTTAGTGCATCCTTGAATCGTTCAAAAGAGTTCGTAAAATCTTCTCTGCTATAACAAACCCTCAAATAAGGGCCTTCCACGCCAAAAATTGTTCCCGGGACTAGCGAAATAAGGTTCTTGTAAAGATACTCTGATACTGAAACAGGATCCCGTTCTATGTACGATGAATAATCAATAAAAGTTACAGTTCCTGTGAGTGGTTCTAAGTTCCTGTAAAACTTTAATTTACCCATATTGTTTTTTATGTATGTTAGATTTTTATTCATTGCATTTCTTACAAACCTTAATATTTCATCTTGATCTTTCAATATTGCATTGGCAACACTAATATTGTATCTTGAAACCTGTTCAGTAAAGATTCCTTTCAGTGAATTTATCTCTGCTGCCTCTTTTTTGTCCGGTGCTACTATCCACCCAACCCTTACCTCATCGCCACCATAAAATTTAGTAAATGTGTTTATTCTGTATGTATTTTCAGGATATTTTACAGAATCAAGATTTCTGTAAAACTGTAAAAAGGTATCATCTACAACATACGCTCTGTAATTTTTTGGGTACTCTATTTCAGTGCCTGTAGGATTATTTGTATTGCTAAACACAAACACGTCTCCTTCTTTTTCTCTCATGCCCAACGCAGGTGGATCTTTAATCAAAGGCTCATATTCAGGTTTATATGTGATGTAATCTCTATGACCATTAACATATAAGTGATAAAGCGTGAGAAACAATGCTTCAGTAGCTCCATGTGTAATAATAACATTTTCAGAATCTTCATTGTGTAGCAATGCTATCGTTTCTTTTAAAACACTCTCATCCACCATGCTACTGAATTTAAAATATTTTTCAAGATTAATTCTCCCACCCATCCCACTTTGTGATAGATCGTATTTTCCAGGATGAGAAATAATCCATTTCCCTGTATCAAACTGGAGCATAATGAATATTACTGTTCTTCTAATATTTAATATTTTCTTTAAAAATTGCTGTGTTTATTAAACACAGCATATACAAAGAAGATTTTAAATATTTTAAACTGTTAAATTCCGCTATGATAACAGTTTTAGGTTTTGGGAAAATTGGAAAAAACATTGTTTCAGACCTGTCAAAGTACGGCACCAAAACAAAAGTAATAGTATATGATCCTATCGCCATAAAATCAAGCGAGCAGAGAGGAAATATTAAGTTCATTAATGCTGACCCGCTTTCTATAGAAAACCGTGATAAAGTATTCAGCCGGGATTCAATCATCATTTCCGCGCTTCCTGCTGAAATGAGAGCTACTGTTTACAGGTTAGCTAAAGATAAGCATAGCAAGCTCGTAGACATCGCATTTGGTAACGATGACATTTCAGATTATCTTGATGACGATTCAGATAGAGACTATACTATAGTTCCTGATGCGGGAGTGGCTCCGGGGATCAGCAATATTCTTGTAGGAAGATTTGCAGCAGAGCTTGACCAAGTAACAGATGTGAAAATTTATGTTGGAGGTATCCCTGAGATCCCTGTAGAGCCGCTTGATTACAAACTTACATTTTCTTCAGAAAGCCTTGTGGACGAATACGTAAATACTGCAAGAATAGTAGAATCTGGAAAGATTGTAGAGAAAGAGCCTCTTTCAGGCATTGAATATTTTGATTTTGAAGGAATAAACCATAAACTTGAAGCTTTTTATACTGACGGTCTGAGAACACTCTTGAAAACCATAAAAGCAAATAACATGTCAGAAAAAACAGTGCGATATGCAGGACATTCTCAAAAAGTAAAGTTGCTGAGGGACCTGGGATTATTTGATTCAGAAGAACGTGTTTTAAATAACATAAAAATAAAGCCTAGAAACTTGATGGAAAAACTTTTTGATGAAAAGCTTATATTTCCTGCCATTGGAGACATTTTATTGCTCACAGTCAATGTTTCTGGTATGAAAAACGGTGCTGTTAAAAATCTGTCTGCCAGGTTATTATACAGTGTTAAGGCAAATAAAGAGTATACTGCAATGTCCATGACTACAGGCTGCCCTGCATCTATCATTGCGCAGCTGCTTGAAGAAGGATACTTGAACATTCATGGATTGGTACCGCCAGAGCTTATAGGAAAAGAAAAAAGATATTTTGATGCGATCATAAAAAGACTAGAAGATAGAGGAATAAAAATTAAGATATCAGATTGATATTATTATCTCTAAAATTTATTTTTCAACAATATTTTGATTATTTTCAGCTTTGATATTTAGGGCTAGCTATCGATATATTTAAGTAATGTATTTCAATATTTACATTAAAAATGGTACAAAACGTCAAGATATATGTGCTTAATGATAACGAGCCTGAAAAAGGGCTAAAAAATGATTGGGGCTGGAGTGCATATATTGAATCTGAAAAATGGGCCATTATTTTTGATGCGGACACAAAGCCAGAAATTATTGAGCACAATGCAGCAAAAATGAATTTAAACTTAAAAAAATTGAAATTTGCATTTTTAAGCCATTACCATCATGATCATTATGGCGGTTTTGAGTACCTTGGAAAAATAAGCAATGGCCTGAAAGTATTTACGCCTGAAGATAGTGACCTTCTGAAAAAATGGGGCCTTGAACCAGTATATCTGGATAAGCCTAAAAAAATTGAAGAGGATATTTTTTCAACCGGGCCGTTGGTAAATGGAGAGATAAAAGAACATGCGATGATAATCAATGTAAGTAATTATGGTTCTATTGTCATAGTCGGATGTAGCCATCCAGGCATAGCAAACATCGTGGCTAAAGCACTAGAAATATCAGCTCCTGTACATATGGTCATTGGAGGGTTCCATTCCCCGCCACAGTCCCAGCTAGATGATATCGCCACAAAAGTTCGTTATATATGCCCTGCTCACTGCAGCGGCAATGATGCTAAAAACTATATTAAATCGCAATATTCTGAAAAATTCTGTGCAGTTAAAACAGGATCAATTATTGAACTATAATTTGTTCTATATTCAAAAGATTATTTTCTGCGAATATATTCTATTTTTTTTACTTTGGCAACAATCTCGTTTTTTTCATCAGTGACATTAACCTGAAATTCTGGATAATACTTCTTGCCGTCACTTGTATTTTTTATAATATTCTCTATCTGCTCATCTGTTATAATAAATTTTGCGTATACAGTGCCAATGCCCGGCTTTACAAATTCAATGCAGGAACTTTTGTCCCAGACAATGTAATCTCTGCCTAAGATATTTATAAGCATGGTCATTATGAAGGGATCAGTCATGGAAAACAATGAGCCACCAAAATGAGTCTTTACATAATTTCGATTATACCACCTCAGCTTCATTTGCACCTCTAACTCTCTAAAATCTGCTGAAATCTTCTTCACATGGATTCCTGCACCTAATAATGGAGGATATATATTAAACAGAAACTTCAATCTTGATGCTTTCATCAAGATCACTTAAATGCAAATAATATATAATATTTTTTTAGAAAAACAGTCCGTGCAGAAAGTCTACAATTATATTTTTAAAGGTGCCCCATGCCCGGGCAGGACCGTAATAGGGCTGTAACTTCTTATTTTGTCCACGGATCTCTTAGCACTCTCCAAATCCAGGCTGTATTTTTCATTTATAACCAGATTTCCATTCACAGATCCTGCAGCGTCTCCTATAAACATCATTTTCTCTTGCTCTACAAAATATGTAACGCTTCCTGGCGTATGGCCTGGAGAGTCAATTACCTTTATACCCTCTATTTTCAGGTCTTGAAGCGGCTTTATGCCCTGAATTGTCGGCGGTTTGGCCATGGAAAACAATAATCTAGCAGCGAATGATTTGGGTTTGGGATAGCTTTGCTTTCCTTCGATCATGGGAATCTCGATTGCGCTCGCATAAATTTCTGGATTGTACCTATCCTTAACAATTTTCAAGCCTCCAATGTGATCAAGGTGATAATGCGTGATCAACACGATATCCGGCTTAATTTTATTATTGCTGTAATATTCGATTATCTTTTTGGCACTGCCTTTCATTCCTGAATCTATCTGTATAACTTTTCCTGCTGTTTTCAAAACATAAACATTACACATTGTTCCATCTATCATATCAATGCTATCTGAGACTTTCATGCTTTTAACATGATAGCTTTCATATTTAAAAATTTTTATAATTCATTAATTTTAATCGTTTTTTTATCTGTGGCTACCCGACCTGATGAAAAATATTGCCATTCCGACTATAATAACAAAATCTATAAAATAAGGCCATCTATTTCCTATTTGCTGAGATATATACCCACCTATTAAAGCAAATATAGAGACGCTTATCCCGAAAGAAAGTTCGTATACGGCAATATTCTTGCTAACATTTGCTTCTTTTATGTTAGATATGTAGATCAATGGTGCAGATATGCCTAATGCCGTGCTGAAACCTATAATGAGCATCATTGCAAGCAAGACATAGAAATTAATAACCAGAAATGGTAGTATTATTGGAATGAGCAATAAAAATGATAAGTTTAGCATGTTTCTTAGTTTTTTCACGTCGCTGATCCTGGTGAGATATATGAACCCTACCAACCTCGTCATTGCCAGAGCAGAAGACAGTATGCCAAGCTCCAGCACAGTAATACCATTATGCAGCAAAAATCCGGGAAATATGGAGGTCAAGGTTCCGAACACAATTCCGGCACCAAAGCTAGGAATAAAAGATTCAATCAATATCCGTGTGCCTTTTGAACTCTCAAAAGTATCAACCCGCCTGAATTTCTCCCGGTTAATTGCAACAAGAAACAGTATTACAGAGATCATTACCAGAATAAAAGAGACGGAAAAAACAGACACGTATCCAACTCTCTGGATCATATACCCTGCTAATACAGGCGCTATAAAATAAGACGTACCCCACACCACACTGTATATATTTATCAGGTTAGTTCCCCTAGAAATGCCGGTAAAGAAAATTTCCGTTGTGATCCACCAGATAAATTGGCCTATTCCAAGAACTAGAGTGATTACAAGTAATAGATCCAGAGATTTTTCGATTATTAAGAGAAAGATCGTGGATCCAGTTGTCAAGGTTCCAAAAATTACAAACTTTGAGACTGTATCTAGATTTTTCAGCTTAGAGAAAAAGTAAGGCAATACAACGTTTGGAAGCATCAGAAAAAAGCCAAATTCGCCCAGATAAAACTGCCCTGCACCTAATACAGTAACGAATGGTGGCAATGCAAATACTGCCATGCCGTAACCGAATGAAAACAATGCAAGATGCAAAATTAAGAACGATTTTCTCATCTACACTTTATCACAGTATGTGGTACTGTTTTCATATATAAAAAAAATTTGATTTGAATAATTCTATAAGATAATCGCAAATTAAAATTTATAAAAATATTAATAATGTTGAACGTGTTGGAGAATTTATGACTGATATGTTTTTAGATGACAAAGCTACAGCGATAGGATTAGGGACCTGGCAGATGGGATTGAAAGGATGGGGTAAAGACTATGATTACAATTCTTCAATTGAAGCTTTTAAATATGCAATTAATAATGGTATCAATTTCATAGATACTGCCGAGATATACGGTGGTGGCAGGTCAGAAGAGCTAATTGGAAAGGCTCTTGAAACATTAGATAGAAAACATATTTACATAGCGACGAAAGTAGCAGGATTTAATGCTACCGCAAAGAGAGTTAGTAAAAGTTTGCATGGAAGCTTGAATAGAATGCATATTGATTATGTAGATCTATATCAGATTCACTGGGAGCCCAGCAATTATACTAATCTTCAAGAGCTATTTAAAGAGCTGGAAAGGTTAGCGAAAGAGGGATTGATAAAGCATATAGGAGTTTCCAACTTTTCTCTTAATACCCTTCAAAAAGTATCAGCAGCACTTAAAGATTACAGAATTGAAAGCAACCAGATAAAATTCAATCTGATTGAAAGACCCGACAAAAACCTGCAAAATTATATGAATGAACATAACATTAAATTGATTGCATGGAGCCCACTTGCTCAGGGATTTCTCACCGGAAAATATGGAGCCGGTAACAAGCCATCTGGCGGGATCAGAAAGATAAACAGTTTGTTCAGTGACCGTAACATGAGAAGATATGAACCTCTTCTAAAAGTACTGAAAGAGATTGCTTCACAAAACAATGTTTCGGTCACGCAACTGGTTCTTGCATATGAAGCGCATTTAACCGTGCTTCCAATACCGGGTTTCAAAAATGTAAACCAGGTAAAAGATATAGTTGGTGCACTCAATTTAGAGCTCATGGAAAAAGATATAGCTCGTATCTCTGAGGTAATTGATAAAGTGGGAACTATCTATGCCAACGACGTAATGTTTCCTAGATTTTTTCCAAATTTCATGGTTAGACTTGTCTCATTGTTTCTCTAACTAACATTTGCAAATCTGTTTAGATACTAGTTACTGAATGTATAAAATGATCGTGCATATGCTTGATGTCAGAAGGTTTTGGATCGGCAAAAATGCCTGACTCTGTTATAAGATAGCTTATTTCACTTAAAGGAACTTTTTCAAATAAAGGTACATTTATGCTATGCCCAAAATATCTAAAATCCATTTCTGTAATAATTGATGGATCTGTGTCAGAGGCTTTATATGATTCCATAACCACATAGATAGGTACATTCAGCATCTTTGCGCAGGAAATTAAAGGCCTACTACCAATTTTATTAATAACAAAACCGCCTGAATAAATGCCATCTGCACCAATTATGACCAAATCCGATTTTTCAATAAATCCCCAAATTGCAGAATCTGGAACAACTCTTATGTCCGCATACTTCGAATACTCTTTCAGTGCCTTCCTGACTTCTGACCCCGGCCTGGATTCCATCAAATATACGTGATGAGGTCTGCTGATCTCTAATAGAGAAAGAATTGCAGAACTGTAACTGATTGTAATAAAAGATCTGAATTCAAGCTTTGACACTATTTTTTTGAGATCTTCCTTTGCGTTTATTCGATATTTTTTAAGATTCTCAATTTTTATCTTCAGTTCTCGCACATCTTTAGTGTTTTGAAGCACTTCTACTATGTTTGTTAACGCTCCCATAGGCCTCAGTATTTTAATGGCTTTAAGATTCTCAGCCAAATCATCAAGATCAGTATCTTTCAGTAATTCTAAAGTCCTGTCGAAGTACCAGGAAGATCCATGAATCAGATCTTTTTTCATTAATTCTAATAATTCTTCTTTCTTTCTCATGTTTAGTGATTATGAAAATAATTCGATATTTAAATCTATTTGAAAAATACATTAGAGATTCAGATGTAGAGAGCTATACAAGCAAGTGCAGTTTTCCCAGAATTCGTAGAACATTTTGGCACTTACGTCTGGAACAGGATAAAAAGGTGCGTATTTCAATCGAGAAAGAAATATTAACAGCTGATCTAAACCGAGTATACAATAATATAATTTACACTTGCAAATGCTAAACTATTACAATCACAACTTTTTCTTAAAATCACTGCGTGGGATTAGTATGGCAATAACTATTACAAGTATTATAAAAGCGGAGATTAGATATACATATAATGGAGTTGGTGGTGGCGGCGGAATCTTTGAATAATTTACCGGAATAGTCAAAGATGCTCCATTTACCATAAACATTCCATTTGATTGATCAGGCTCGTATTTAGTGTCATTTGTAGCTGTTATGTATGAATATGTACCGTTTATGAGAATCAGAGAATAGGTAGTGTTTATAAGCGGCCCTGATGCCGTGCTGTTTACTGCTCCCGTGATGTTCAAATACCA
Source organism: Thermoplasmata archaeon (assembly GCA_038729465.1). Taxonomy (NCBI): domain Archaea; kingdom Methanobacteriati; phylum Thermoplasmatota; class Thermoplasmata; species Thermoplasmata archaeon. The sequence continues at coordinate 334 of JAVYRZ010000007.1, read as the reverse complement.
CTTCTTCCCCTGCGGCAACCCAGATTCTGTAAAGGTAACCTTATAGGCCATGTATTTACCTGGTGATAAAATTGAAACTGTTCCTGATTGTGTATTGACTACATAGATATTATTGTTTACTGAATCATATGCTATGCTGATAGGATCTAAACCCACAAATATGGTTGAGTTAGTTCTGTAGTTTAGTGTGCTTATTACTGTAACAATATTCGAACCGCTATCTACTACATAGATATTTTGATTTGCTGGATTATAGCTCATACTTACTGGTCCTGATCCTGCTGCCAAGCTTTCTAGGACAGTATTTGTGATTGAGCTTATTATGGATATTGTA
>JAVYRZ010000006.1 GCA_038729465.1 Thermoplasmata archaeon | reverse complement strand
TTAGCTATCATATTGATATTAATCTGTTCATTCTATTTAAAATTTTATTTTAAATCTTGGCAATGCACACTGTTTTAGAGACTGTTCTGAAAAATAACTTTACAAAAAATATATGCTCTAGTGCGGATTACAGGATTTGATTATATTTAGTAATCGAATACAATAGATTATAATATCGTAAATAATTAATAAAAAAATTAGAATTTATTTCTTTTCTTCTTCAGGTTTTTCTTTTGGTGGCTCTTGCCATTCTTTAGCTCCACCTTTTTTCTTACCTCTTCTCATTACCAGAACACTAACTAGCACAGCGAGTATTACCACTATTACTATGATTATGCCAATTAAGAGATAATTAGTTGTTGCTCCAGATATAATAGTAATACTTCCTGAACTAGAATCTGCAACATAGATCGAATTGTTCGTAGGATCGTATGCTACTGCATAGGGAGCAGAACTAACATATACTGTTGCGATAACATGATTTGTAGATCCAGAGATCACTGACACATTGTTTGAACCAGTATTTGCAACATAGATAGTATTGCTCGCAGAGTCGTATGCCACTCCCTCAGGACTATTACCAACATTTACTGTAGAGGTAGCAAAGCTATTGACAGTATTTATACTGTTGTCAGAGGCTTTAGAATTTAAGATCCTATAGTTAAAACTTGCCTGTGAGCTCAAAGAACTAATCTGGTTTGGAATTAGATTGCCATATGCCATCACTGAAAATGCAGATAGCACAAACAAAAGTGCTATTGAAATCTCCATAAATTGTAATAATTTATTTCGTTTAGTCATTTTCTTAGCCTTTAATTTTATTCTTTGATTTAAAGATCTTTTTTCTATCTATCGCTATAACAATTATCGGCACTGCAATAACAACCGAAACAATGCCTATTAATAGATAATTAGGTGTATCATCAGATAGAGGCATATTCGTGTTTATCAATTCAGTGTAAGAGCTCATATTTGAGTAGCCATCTTTCCACAACTCACTAAGATTCATTGTGTAAGTATAATTTATCTCTATACCTGTATAACTATCATAGACCCATGTTTCATTTTTATATTCTGACCCAATAGCTGGTTTCCCAAGTATCCAATTTATAGAATACTTTACAATATCCACTTTAAAAGAACCAAGAGGACCTGTATATTGTTGATTTGAATACACAGTGGTATTATTTAGTTCTTTTCCACTATTATATCCCCTATTATACAATGTTAAGGTTGAAGTATTTAAAAATGGTGGAGGAGAAGGTATAGAAGTAACTACTGGTCCCAAAGTATTTGAAAAAGTAGAAGTTTCATTAAGAGACACTGCCAACATACTAGGTAACAATATAGTTTCATTACCTTGTGTTATGTACTTAATTGGAGTGATATTATAATTGTTTATATAACTAAAAATAAAGTGAAGTGAAAATTCGCTTGCGTTTATAGAAGTTATTGTGTAATTCTGATAATATATCGGAAAAGTCCAATTTGGATAGGTACCATTAGGCAAAATTGAAAAATTTAGAAATTCTTTATAGTCCGCATAAGCACCTTTAAAATACCCTGCTGGGATCTGATTGCTAGTAGGTGATTTTGCAACAACTACACTACTAGGCATTAATAGTAATACAATCGTTAGAACTATTGAGATTAACATTAACTTTTTCATTTTCATCACCTCAAGAAAGAGAATATAAAGAAAATAAAGAGTCGTTCCAAGTCATGTCATATGCATATGTGTTTGTGTTCCAAGAATTAAAAATATCAATGTTATAAGGATAATTTGGGTTTTTGGTTTGGTTTAAAAAGTACTCATTCCAATATTGAGGATAAAAACTTCCGACATAATACCAAGTAGTGGTATATAATTCTGGATAAGTGAAATCAATTGGTGAAGAAAATTCTGGAAGTCGAAGCTGCGGATAGGACCATGATAACGTAGGACTATACGGTGCTTCAACTATGAACTCACTATAATATGTTTTATCAATCGTCTTAGGAGTGTATGTAACTGTATAGCTTTGTGCTGTATTACTCAAATTAAGAGCTGTAAAAGTATACGATTTCCCGTTATTTGTTACAGTAAAACTGAATGTGTAACCAATACCAGCTCTTGGAACATTAGGATAATATGAATTTGTTAATACAGTCTTATTATCTATTACGGCATAAAAAAGAGCATAAGGAATAAAGTCATTTGATGGATATACCACATTGCTATAACCAGTTTGCGCAAGCTGTACAAATCCTCCTGCTTTATTACTTATTCCAACCCAAGCTCCAGTAGCATCACCTCCGCAAGACCCCCACTGCTGACTTAAATTGGCAAGTTGCATCTTTGGCACAGTAATAGGGCTACATACCGCAGTTACTTCATTATCAAGGTCATAAACTTCATAACCAGACCAATTGTATGTTGTCATAGTTGTTTCTATTGGGTTTACTGGAAGAATCTTTACGCTTAATTCTAATATAAACGGTTTACTTTCATTCGCTTGCCAGGTATACATAGTTTCATTTTTTCCATTGATGAAAGTAATACTGAACTCTGCAAAAGTTATATTATCAGTAAAAATATGCTCTATTCCCCACGAAAAATCGTTATATAGACTGGTATTACCTAATATATTCTCAATAGCCAAAAACGCATTGAATGATGATTTAATCTTTGTTGTAAGATTTCCTACATAAAAAGGTAGATTATGCTGCTTTGCTATATTTATAGTTGCGTTTATATTATTGTTAAGAGAAGTGTTAAAATTATTGTATATATTACTTACATTTGAATTAGAGCTAATGTCCGTTGAAATATTATAATTTGGCACAGAAGTAAGAGATTTGCTTGCATAAGAATTAGGGGCAAAAGAAACAGCTGACAAAACTAACATAACAACTCTTTCTATCAAAATAGCTTCTTCCATTTTTATTTTTTTGAAGATTTTCATATTATATCCCCCTTTTTTCGAAATCTATTTATAAAAATGTCAAATAACTATAATCGTGTTTCTAATATTTAAATATTTCACTTTCTCTCGTCAGATTTTAAACATCTCTAATTTATAACATTCTTACTATGGATAATATTTTTAGAAAACTTATTGAGAAATTCGTGAAAAAAATTTCACAGCAGACAAAGATTGATGAACACTCTAAAAAAAATCTCCTCAACACAAATTTCCTAATCTTATTAGCAATAAACAAATTGGATCTATCTGATATTGCTATAAACAACAATGTTAGTAAATCTGAACTCTCTAAACTGAATACAAATAGATCCTATCAGATCTTTGTGGAATTATTCTGTTCCTTGATCTACCCTTACCTAATGGCTCATAATTTTTATATATAAGGCAAATTTTTAAACATCCTTGGAATAGATTCAACCTTTATAAAAACAAAAATTAAGGAATCTGGCAAATATGTTAGACGAAATGCGAATGAAAGAGAATTGAAATTACATTTATCTGCAATTGTTTATCCTTTCACTCTACCAATGGGAGCATTGCTTACTCCTGCTAATCAAAATGATTCACCTGTGTTTGAAAAAATTTTGAATGGCATTGATCTAGATCTCTTGAAACAATGCATTTGTATCGATCGCCAAAATTCCTAATCTCTATCCCTTTTCTCTTCTGCTTTGCAACCCAATCGGTAAAGTATTCATATGTTCTATATATACGTAATATATATTATTAATGTTTTGGTGATCAATATGTTATCAGGAATTATAATATATAGGGTTCCATAACGATTCATGAAAAAATATTCATCATTCTATTCCGCAAAAAATAGAGAGTTAAGGTTTAAAAGTTCAACAGTTAGTTTCTAGTATAGTATGGCTTCATTCAAAAATGGGATAATTTTAAAAAAGTTTAAAATATTTAATTAATATATTTATATCCGTGAAAGAACATGATATTAAGAGAGAAAAAAGAGCTCACAAAAATGCTTATACTGATAGAAATACTTCACGGAAAAAAGAAAATTAAAGATCTTGCAGATACAATAGGCATAACTATACAGGGCGTATCAGACTATTTAAAACAGCTAAAAAATGAGGGATATATAGACAGTGAGCTAAAAATAAAGAAAGAGGGATTTCTATTTATTTCAGAGAAAACAGAAGAATTAAGAGATTACATATCTCTGCTTCTAAACGAGGTAAAAATAATAAATATTACCGAGGCTATTGCAGGTGAAGATATTGAAAAAAATAGCCATGTGGGGTTGTTCATGAAAAAAGGATACATATATGCTTATCTCAAAGACTCTTCATCCACCGGAACCGCATTAAACAGCGCTAAAAAAGGTGAAGATCTCTCTATAGGATCACTATCAGGTATATTATCATTATCGATGGGGGCTATCAAAATTTTCACATTGCCAAACTCTTATGAGGGAGGCACTAAAAAAATCGATAAAAAATCTATCGATGCGGTATTAAAGTACAAGCATGATAAAATAGGTGTGTATGGAATAGTTCCATTAGTAACATTAAAAAAATATGGGATAAATATCGATTTTGAGTTTGGCACTACGAGATCTGCTATAGAGGCTGCGCATAAGGGATTGAACACAATTATATTCGTATCGAGAGATCTTTTAAAATACGTTATTGATGATCTGGAAGATATATCTAAAGGATTTGATAAAGTGCTATATACCGTTGAAGATATTAGTATTTTTCATAGCTGATTTTAAGCTCAGGAACAAAAACCTGCTCACCAGGAGCTACGAAACCAACGATTTGTGCATCAATCTTATGTTTTAAGTATTGTAGAACTGTATCAGCGTCTCGCTCTGGAACGATTATAGCAAAACCCATTCCCATATTAAAAGTCTGGTACATCTCAAAATCGGAGATGTCTCCAGTTTTCTGTATAAACTGGAATATTGGTGCAGGCTCAATTAAATTATCAAGTATAAACTTTTTTTTCTTTAAACGTATCAGATTTCTTAATCCTCCGCCAGTAATATTTGCTAGCCCATGTATTTCACTGATTTTTAATAGTTCTAATATCTCTTTTACATAGATCCTGGTTGGCTCTAAAAGCAGACTGTCAAGTTTCGCTTCCCCAATTTTCTCGTTGTAAGATATATTATGCTCTTTTATAAGTTTCCTTACTAACGTAAAACCATTAGAATGCAAGCCTGAACTCTCTATGCCTATTATAAGATCTCCGTCTGAGATCGCAGATCCAGATATCAGTTTGTCTTTTTTTACGATTCCCAGAGCTGTACCTGAAAGATCTATATTGTTTACAAGATCTGGCATTACTGCAGTTTCTCCACCAACCAACTCTATATTTGCAAGCTCTAACCCTTTATTTAAGCCCTTACCAATTTGTTCTGCAATCCAGCTATCATATCTATTTATAATCAAGTAATCAACCATTGCTAAAGGTTCAGCACCTACACATATAGTATCATTAACGTTCATTGCAACACAGTCTATTCCTACAGTATCAAACTTTTTTACCTCTTCAGCAACGATCATCTTAGTGCCTACTCCATCTGTATTTAAAGCTAGATAATGTTCTCCAAAATCAACTAGCCCAGTATAATGTCCTTTAAGGATTATATTTTGCTCTCTGTGAAATTTTATCTGTGATAACATCAAATCTAAAAAAATGGACTTATTATCTATGTTAACTCCGGCTTCAGAATATGTTTTCATTTTTTCACCCTATTACTGATGAGATATTCAAATATGAGTATTTAAGACAATGTCTAAAACCATTATTAAATTTTCTCATGTTTGATATTGTCAAATTTCATTGACCAGATTCAATTTAATCGTGATCTTTATACTAAGAAATAATTATTTAATGTTATATTTATGTTAACATCCACGTTTATATATTAACATCTATCTGATGCTCAAAACTTAGTGATTATAAGCTTTATCTATTTTTTCTAAAATGAATCACTTATTATTCAGCTTATTTATTTTTATGAAATATTCATAGAGAGTATTTGCATATTCTTTTATTTCTCTTATTCTAACATTCTGTGGGTAATTTTTCAAATCCATGTTTGCAAGAGGCTCAATAAATTTTTCCATGATTTTTTTTCTTCGTTTTTCGAATACCTCTATAAAGTTAATGTTAGCAATATATTCAGTGTTCTTTCCATTCTTTATTTTCTCCACAAGGTTATTCTCGATCAATTCTCTAATAGAAGAATAGATCATTGGTAGAGAATAACCAGTTTTCTCAGATATTTCCATTATGCTCATGGACTTCTCTGAGATTGCTAGAACAGAATAAATCGTGCATGGTGCCTCACTTAGGCACATCTCTTGCATTAATTTTTTCATTATAGCAAAAATTCCATTGTTTTCCATAGTTACTCACCCATAATATCAAGGTTCATTGCCTTCTTTGCATAGGGTATTAGCCTTTTAAAAACAAAACCATGCGTTTTTGCTATATCCCTCATCAGATAAAGAGGACGAACATAAAATGATAGATATGCCCAAGATAGCCATTTGAGTATCTGATCCGGTGTGAAATTCCGAAGTTTCATCACAGGCGATAATGTTGTAAATTTTCTCCAGTTCATACTTAGTAGAAGTTTATTCTCCATGACATAATCCCAGAGCCTTGTGCCTGGATATGGTGTGGCAATAGTGAATTGCGCAACGGTTACGCCAATGCCCTTCGAGAACTTAATTGTCGTTTTTATGTCTTTTACGGTATCATCCGGAAAACCTATGATGAAAGATCCTAACGTATATAATTCAGCATTGTTTGCCTTTCTTACAGACGATTTTGCAAGGTCTAGTGTAATGCCTTTGCCAATGAAATCCAGAATTTTCTGAGATCCTGATTCAATTCCAAAGTATACTGTATGCGCTCCCGCTTTTTTCATGTTTTTTGCAATATCCTCATTGAAAAGGTTCACTCTCGCTGATGCAGACCACCTTATATCAATGCCCTCTTTGTAAATCCTATCTGTTAATTCAATAGCTCTCTTCATATTAAGTGTGAACGTATCGTCAAGAAACTCAATATCCTTTTTATTGTATTTGTATCTTAAAGTTTTCAGTTCGTCAATTACACGTTCAACTGAATGCCCTCTCCACTGTTTTCCAAATTGCAATGACGATGAGCAAAATATACAGTTATATGGGCACCCTCTAGAAGTCATTATTGTTCCAAATTGGGTATTGTCTATCTCGTATTTATCCATTGGCAGTAAATCCCATGAAGGTTCTGGTATTGAGTCTACATCACTTATAAGAGTCTCCGGTGGATTATTCATTATGCCATTTCCCTTCCTGTAGGCAATACCTCTTATCTCTTTAGGATCCTTCTTTTTTTCAAGTATATCAAGTATGCCTGAAAAAGCTATTTCCCCTTCACCCTTAACCACATAATCAATGTTAGGGCTTTCCTGCAATGTCTGTTCAGGTACAAAAGTGACATGCGGACCGCCTATCACTGTTACAGTACCATGGAAAATATCCTTTGCAATCTTTGCCACTTCATAAGCATCCGGAATCATTGAAGTTGTAGATGTAATGGCTATCACATCTGGGGAATATTGTTCCATAATTTTTCTGAGCTCTTCAAAAGTAAGGTTTTCCACAAGCGAATCTACAATTTTTGCATCATGACTCTTTGATCTTGCCACAGATGCAAGGTATGCTAACCCAAGTGGCGGACCTGTAGTGCCAATAACACTCTTTATTGCAGAATCCGTTGGAGGTGAAACAAAAAGTATTTTCATTTCTTTCCTCCAACAGCAGTAACGTACACTTCTTTCATTATCCCATCATACATTTTTTGATTGTAAGTGCAGCCTGGATCCGGTGCAAGATAATTGCCAAAGTAGCCGTATGCCCTTGCTCTACATCCACCGCAAGGATTTCTAAACACACATGATTTGCAGTTTTCTTCGTAAAGATCCCTATTTCTTAATTGCTGAAGATCTTTAGAATTTTCCCATATCTCTTTAAAACTCTTTTCCCTTATGTTTCCAACCTTTATCGGAAGAAATACGCATGGACCTATATCTCCATTGTCTTCTATGGACGCATAGAGCCTTCCTGCACCGCAACCACCTATAAATTCTGCTAATCCAACTCCTGTTTCACCATAATCTGCAGATGCAAAGTGAGTGGGTGAATACGTTTTTCCAGTTCCTGCAAGAACCCTTTCAATACCTACTTGCGAATATGTTGGACTCGTTGAAAATATGTCAATTTTCTTTTCTTGCCATCTGTCATAGAGATAATTCAACAGATCAGACCGCTCTTTGGGGGATAAATCCTCGGCAATTATATCCTTTCCTCTGCCTGTGGGAACAAAATTAAACACTATAAACTTTTTCACGCCTAGCTCTATTGCAATGTCTATCATCTGAGGAATTTCACCAATATTGTATTTTGTGGCCGTGGTTGCAATAGCAGTATCGAATGCCCCTGATTGAACTACATTCTTTATACCGTCTACTGTTCTCTGCCAAGCTCCTTCCACACCTCTGAACATATCGTGCGTCTTTGGTTCCGGGGCATCAAGGCTTACTTCCACATATCTTATTCCAATGTTTTTCAATCTTTCAACATTCTCTTTTGTCAGCAGTGTTCCATTTGTAGCAATCGTTGTGTACATACCTTTTTTTGACGCATACTCTGCTACTTTCCAAAAATCTGGGCTGATCAAGGGTTCTCCTCCAGAGAATGATATCATCGTCACTCCCGCTTCATCAAGTTGGTCTATCACATTCAATTTTTCCTCTAAAGACAATTCATCCTTATGTTTGTAAGGACCAGCGTTTGCATAGCAGTGCAAACATTTTAAATTACATTGCTTAGTAATGTTCCAGACTATGAGCAAAGGTGCTTCGAAAACCTGTGGCCTCGTCAGCCCGTACTTTGCTACTGACCTGAGCGTTAACGCAACACCCTTCCTGACAAAAGGTTCATTCAATGCATTTTTCACCGCTGCCATATCATTTATGCCAAATGTCTTTAACGCTCTTCCCAAGGCTGCCTCTATGGTTTTAACTTCCATTTTTTCTCCTACAGAATTAGGTTTTTCAACACCTGCAAATACAGCTAGAGTATGCTCGAATTTTTTTGGCGTGGTCATTCTTTTCATAATGAATTTTGCAAATCTGTTGTCAACAATCTTCTGAAACTGTGATACAAGCTTCGTTGTATCTATTTTACCGCCTTCCTGCAAGACCACATTTTCATCAACTTTTTCAACCATTTTTGTCACCTTCTTATATAACATTGTTCTGTTCAATAATCATTGATTGTCTGCCCAACATAGATCTTTCTGGGCCGTTTATAAAGATATCTAGAATCATATTTTCTAGCTCCACTGCCTGTAAAAAGTCTTCCGGACAGTTGTGATAAGTTCCAGATACTTCTTTATTAGTCATGCTTTTCACATTATTCTAATTATTATAATTATGATAATTATTAACAAATATATAAATATTTATTACAAAAATTGTTAAAATTATATTTTGTATTTTTTAAATTTTTAGCAAAAAGCCCTATTTGACAGATTGGAAAAGATGTTAGTACTTTATTTATACATGAACCCAGTAATCTTCATTTTTATAAAAGATAAATAGGTATTGCAGAAATTCAAGGTCAATTTTTGCAAAGAAAGAGGATAAAAAAGTTAAATGCTGTTAGAAATTTGAGAGAAGCAGTAATTCTCTGATCTTCAGAAAGAAGATGCACTGATTTTCCTCAATACCATGCCGGAAATTGAGTGCGAGAATATTTTGCTCTTTTATATGCTCATTGCTTATTTTTTAGATAATTTTTGCTACATTTTAGAAATAATTGTTAAAAATCTAACTTATATTACCGGCATAGCAATCAATAAAAATGTTTATAAACATCTGCGTGTTATATAACATTGCTGATAAAAATAACCAGCACAGTAGGGTGAATGTAATCCGAATTCACGCCTGCAGAGATCGCGACATCCTGCAAGTAGGGAACATATCCGTACTAGCAGAGAGCGGTCGTTGAAGCAGGAAGCTCCGATGCTTTAGCTGAGGGGTAGTTCACATATTACAACATAATGTAACTTTGTTGAGGTAAATATTATGGCAGAAACAAAAACATGTAGTGTTTCCGGATGCAATGAAGAATCTTACAAAACAGTAGGAAAAGATAAAGCAATGAAAATATTCAATTTGAAAGAAGGAGAAAAAAGAGCACACTTATGCAAAGAACATTATAAAGAATACAAGAAAAAAACAAAAAAAGAAAGAGAAATAGACCGTGTTGGATGGGTCTAACCTCTATTCACTTTAAAAACATAAGTATTTTATTCTGACTATTTTCTAACAACGCATAAATCTGACCTTCTATCCTCTCTTAAGGATTGCGTGTCCATCTTTTACAGTCAGTTCTTTGTGTATTCAAGTGCTCTTAGCCAATATTTCGTCTTTGGTACTTTACACTGGATACTTGTATAGTGGCTTTATTATCAAACACTTCTATTTTAATTTTTTTAAATTGCTAAACGTCTAATTCTCGTTAAAACATCTGGCTTTTACTTCTTTACCGGCAAAAAGTCATAATTATCAAGAGTAATAATTACTATTGGATCCAAGATATTATACTTATTAGGTGACTCAGAACAGCCATGAATGTGTATTTATTCGGATAACTTATCAGAATATCCATTATTCCAGTTAAAGTGCTTAGTACTCATCGAAATTTTAGATCTGTTTTTCATTAACACTAAAAAGCTCACTTAATTAGCTCTGTAAATTTAATGCCAAGTTTTTTAGAGTTCTCAAGTCTCAATATATGGATCATGAAACAACGAGCCCTCATAATCATATAAGAAAACTTTTAGTAGTATTGCTTATTATTATAAATCCATGACATCAGATAATGGAAAATATGTTGATGATTCCCGAGCAGAATCTGTTTATTCAGTATTACCAGCAGATACTAATATTTATGGAAATCTTTTTGGAGGCAGACTTGTAGAATGGATCGATAAGTTGGCAGGCCTTGTTGCAATAAGACATTGCCGCAAAAATGTAGTAACAGCCAATATCGACAATCTTAGTTTTATTGAACCTATAACGCTTGGAGATAGTGTTATAATGAAAGCCTGGATAAACTATGTAGGCACTACTTCTATGGAAATACAGGTTGATGTATTTACGGAAAAAAGAGCAGATGGAACTAAAGCTATTGCTTGCACTGCATATTTAACATATGTTGCGATTGATGAGCACGGAAGACCAACACCAGTGCCTAGGTTAATATTAAAAAATGATGCTGAAAATAAAAGATTTGAAGAAGCATTACAAAGAAAAAAAGAGAGATTAAAAAGGGTTAAAGCTCTTTGAGAGATTTTTCCAAAATTTCAATCGCCTTATTAACATGATCTGGTTCAAGAATTAACGGAGGTCTAAATCTAATACCTTTTTCACCGCTGATGAGTGTTAATAAGTTATTTTTAAATAGAATTTTAGAGTAGCTATCTCTGGTTTTCGAGTCTTTAAGGTCTACAGAAACCATCAAGCCTCTGCCTCTTGTATTGCTCAAATACTGTGGATACTTGTCCTGCAAATCCTGCAAAGATTTTATGAAATATGCACCTACTTTTTCAACGTTTTTCAATATATTATCTTCAATCATAATCTCGATATATCTTCTTGCACGAACCATATCAACAATATTACCGCCCCATGTAGAGTTTATTCTGCTTGACACATGAAATACGTTATCTTTTACCTCGTCTACTTTAGGCCCGACCATTATACCACAAACTTGTGTTTTTTTACCAAATGCAATGATATCTGGCTTAACATTAAAATGTTCATGTGCCCACCATTTTCCAGTAATACCCAACCCGCTTTGAACTTCATCAACTATGAATAGTATATCGTTATCAGAGGTTATTTTCCTGACCGCTTCAAAATATTCTTTTCTAAAATGGTTATCTCCGCCCTCGCCCTGAATAGGTTCCATAATAAATGCTGCGATATCATCTTTATTTGCATCTATTTCATGTTGCATCTCATCCAAGCTCTTTTTCTCTAACTCTATTACTTCTCTCAAATTCTTTTCATTTAATGGAAACTTAATTTTTGGATTAGTAACGCGTGGCCAAGAAAACTTTGGGAAATATTGTGTTTTTTTGGGATCAAAAGTATTAGTTAAAGACATAGTATATCCAGTTCTACCATGGAAAGCTTCCTTTAAATGCATAATTTTTTGACCGACCTCTTTTTTATATCCTTTTTCAAAATTCTTTCTTACTTTCCAATCAAAAGAGGTTTTTAGTGCGTTTTCGACAGCTAAAGCACCGCCTTCTACAAAGAAGAAATATTTCATGTAATCTGGTGCAGTTTTAGAGAGTGCGTCTACAAATTCTGCCATTTCGACAGTATATATATCACTATTTACAATTTTGTTTAATGCAGCTCGGTTCAACTCTTTTAAGAATTCTGGCTCAAACATTTTCGGGTGATTCATACCTAGTGGGGAAGTTGCAAAAAAACCAAAGAAATCTAAGATGTTCTTGCTATGCGCAGAATCATAAAGCCATACACCCTTGCTTTTCTCTAAGTCAAGGACCAAATCATAGCCATCTAGTAATATTCTTTTGCCTAAAATATCCGGAACGTTTTTTGGAGTTATCATAAAGGGGAAATGCATTTTATAGATATAATATTTTCTAATAATGGTGATCTATGCATAAAAAAGGTCAAAACACAACTGTTAATATTCAGAAAAAAATAAAATATTGAAAATAAAAAATGTTTTGTAATGAATGGCATTTGTAATTTTAAATTTTCACTTGTTAACAGATAAATAACATTATGGGTAGAAATAAACCATTAGATCACGTTTATATAGTTACAGGTAAAAAGTTCCTGAAAATGGCTGATTTCTAAGATATTAAAATGTAGAAGATACGTACTTTTAAAGAAAATCTATTACAAATGCATTGTAATACGTATGAATTTAATGTTAAATAACAATTGATTTAACGTTTATTTCTGCCATCGAAATAACAGAAAATATTATAAACCTAATATCTATATCATTGAATATAGGGAAGCTGATGCAGTATGGATTTAGAGAATCTAAAGAAAGAATTGCACTTGACGGGTGTTGCTATTATTAGAAGGGATGGTACAATGGAAGATTCCGTACTCTCAGAGCAGTTAAATAAAGATACTTTCTCTATTATGTGCGCTACTATTTATGGTGCGGCGATAACCGCAAACAATGAGCTAAAATATAAAAATTTAAAAAAGATAATTATAGATACCGAATCAGGATTCTTGATGTTGTTACCATACAAAGATCGCCATTTTCTTATATCGATAATGCCACAAAACTCAAATTTAGATGAAATCGCTAACAAAATATCCTTGAAAATACAATGATCTCTGAAAGCCTAGATTTAAGTATAATATATAAAAAACTTTATAGCTATTTTGGAGAGCAACATTGGTGGCCAGCTGATTCTAAATTAGAGATGATATTAGGTGCTATACTAACTCAGAATACTTCGTGGAAAAATGTAGAGAAGGTAATAAAAAATCTGAAAACTAAAAACTTGATGACTCTTGAAAATCTTTTCAAAATCAGTGATAAATACTTGGCTGAACAGATAAGAGCATCTGGTTTTTATAGACAAAAAGCAAGAAGAATTAAAAATTTTGTAGAAATTATAATACGCGATTTTAATGGAAACCTTGAGCTTTTTTTATCACAGGAAGATCTTTATGAAAAGTTAATTAAAATTAACGGGATAGGCAGAGAAACGGCCGACTCTATTATATTATATGCTGCAGACAAACCGGTATTTGTAATAGACCTATACACTCTCAGAATCCTAAAAAGGCTAGGTTATGACATCAAAGAAAACAAGAAAGATTATACAAAAGCTCAAAAATTGTTTTACGGATCATTGAGAGACGATGTTTCCCAATTTAAAGAGTATCATGCATTACTTGTTTTACTTGGCAAGCTATATTGTAAAAAAGTACCAGACTGTGAACATTGCCCTTTAAATGATTTATGTAAAAAAGCAATATAACTTCTAAAGCTCAAGTTCTTTACTGTCAAAATATGAAAAGTTATATTTATGATGATTCAATTACTATTCAGGATGGTAGTCGTAAAATTTCAGAAATCCGAGCTGTTTGAACTTACAGATATTAAATCCATAAAAGATATTGAGCCAGTAATAGAAAAAATAGGAATTGAAATAAAGAGAGAGGATGAGGATTCGATAGATATCGAACTTTATCCTGATCGCCCGGATTTAATACCCATAGAAGGTCTGGCCCGAGCCATCAATAATATACTCATTTCTGATAACTTAAAAGAGTACAAAGCAAGGAGCTCAAAGATAGATTTTTTTGTAGATTCTGATCTTATTGGAATTAGACCATACATTGTTTCTGCATTGATTAAAAACTTAAAAGTCAATGATCAGGTTATCAAGGATATGATGGAAACTCAAGAAAAACTGCATTTAACAGTTGGCAGAAAAAGGGAAAAGGTTGCGATCGGATTACATGATTTTGATAAAGTGAAAGCTCCATTTTACTACTTTGCGGCAGATCCTATAAAAACTACCTTTAAACCTTTAGGTATGGAAAAGGTACTTAATTTAAAAGAGATATTAAGAGAGCATGCAAAAGGGAAAGAGTATGGCGATATTTTAAAAAACTTTGAAAAATATCCAGTTATAAAAGATTCTAACAATAATATTTTATCATTTCCACCCATAATAAATGGGTCACTTACAGAGATAACATCAAATACGAAAAATGTATTGATCGATTGTACAGGAACAGATCTAAAAACATTGATTTTCACTTTGAATATACTGGCAACTGCATTTGCAGATCGAAAGGCTGAATTATACAAAGTAAAAATACACTATCCTTTTGGAGATCTGATTTTACCAGATCTTAAGTATCAGTCTTATACAATTAAAAAAGAGCATATAAAAAGATTGCTCGGGATGGACTTTAGTGACGAAGTACTATTATCATCACTAAAAAAGATGGGGTATGAGGCACACGTTTACAGTAATTCTTTGCGGGTAAAATCGCCTCCTTACCGGATGGATATTATGCATGAAAATGATATAATAGAAGATATAGCAAAAGGCTTTGGATTTGAAAACTTTGTCTTGACGCTTCCAGAAATATATACTGTTGGTTTCAGTTCTGCTCTTGAAGATTTAAAAAACAGGTACAGATCCGTAATGACAGGATTTCAGTTTATAGAAGTCACTACTCTTACTCTAATTCCATCTATCAACGAATTTAGTTCAACGGAAGATATTTCGTTACTTAACCCTGTAACTGAAGATCAAACTTTAATACGCAACATGCTGATACCGTCATTATTTAATATTTTGAACAAAAATCGTCATAATCCACTACCACAGAAAATTTTTGAAATTGGGGATGTGATATACAATCAATCCCAAGAAACGCATGTAGCAGGCCTTGCCGTCTATTCTAAAGCTGGTTTTACGGACATAAAATCGTATGTAGAGTCTTTATTTAACCAGATTGGAATAGAAATTAATATAGAACCCACAACTTTACCTTTTTTCATAGATGGTCGAGCAGCTTCTATATTGCATAATAATGAAAAAATTGGATTCTTTGGAGAGTTTCATCCACACATTCTTGAAAAATTCGAAATAGCAAATCCAACTATCGGATTTGAGTCAAAGATCGTGTAACATGCTAACAGAAATCTTATTTACTTCGTTCTTATAAAAATATAAAAAATTTTATTTTTAAGATATGTATTACTTTCTCTATGAATATATTAATATCAGTCTATGACAAAACCAATTTAGCAGATTTTGCTTTAGCCTTAAGAAAGATGGGACATAACATTATTGCAACTTCAAACACGCATAAGTTTTTGAATGAGGCCGGCATAGAAGCTATAAAAATAGAAGAATGGACAAAATATCCTGAGATCTTAGATGGAAGAGTAAAAACATTAAATCCTGTTATTTTTGGAGGTATCCTGGCGAAAACAGATCAGATAGATGAACTAAAAAAGTTAAACATAGAGAAGCTGGATATGATAGTTTGCAATCTTTATCCATTCTGGCAGGTTATAGATGATGATAAACTTGTTGAAAACATAGATATAGGTGGTGTTTCATTGATCAGGGCAGCTGCCAAGAATTTTGAAAGAGTTACGGCAGTAGTGGATATTGATGACTATGCTAAGATTATTAAAACATTAAAGAACGATCAGCTCATTCCTGAAGATCTAAGAAAAGAGCTAGCGCTGAAAGCGTTCGCTTACACTTCTAAATATGATTCTATAATATATAATCGTTTCTGGAGGCTTTTCAAAAACACAGATT
Organism: Thermoplasmata archaeon; assembly: GCA_038729465.1. NCBI lineage: Archaea > Methanobacteriati > Thermoplasmatota > Thermoplasmata > Thermoplasmata archaeon. The sequence continues at coordinate 50,443 of JAVYRZ010000006.1, read as the reverse complement.
TTCCAGACACTCTGCTTATATGGGCTGAAAAACAGCAAGAATTAAGGTACGGAGAGAATCCACATCAAAAAGCAGTTTATTATGTAACAGAAAAACCTTGGTTCGAGCAACTGCATGGAAAAGAGCTATCTTTTAACAATATATTAGATATGGACAATGCAGTAAACCTAACCTTTGAATTTAAAGAGCCAACGGTGAGCATAATAAAGCATACTGTCCCCTGTGGCGTAGCTATTGGAGATACCATCAAAAACGCTTACGTAAGAGCTTACGAATCTGATCCAGAATCTGCTTATGGCTCTGTAATATGCTTAAACCGGAACTTAGACCTTGAAACTGCGCTGGAACTAAAAAAACTATTCACTGAAATAATCATAGCTCCGTCGTTCAGTGTTGAATCATTAGAGTTGCTTAAGAAATCTAAGAAAAATACAAGAATTATCAGAATAAAAAGCATTCCGTTACGTGACAAAGACTTAAAAAAAGTAAATGGAGGATATCTATATCAAGATGCAGACACAAAGATCTTAGATACGTTCAAGATCGTAACTGAAAGCAAACCAACTAATGAAGAGATTGAAGATTTAAAATTTGCATGGAAAGTGGTAAGATATGTCAGGAGCAATGCCATAGTAGTAGCCAAGAAAGGGCAGGTTATAGGAGTATGTGGCGGTCAGACTAGCAGGATTGAAGCCATGAAAATTGCATTAAAAAAAGCTGGTACTAAGGCAGAAAATGCAGTGTTAGCCTCAGATGCATATTTTCCATTTCGAGACAATATAGATGAAGCAGCACATTATAAGATCAGTGCTATTATACAGCCTGGAGGATCTATAAGAGACAGCGAAATAATTGAGGCTGCAAATGAAAATAAAATATCTTTAGTTTTTACAGGATACAGAGTTTTTAAACATTAAAGAGGTGTAGTGTATGAATTATTATTTAGAAATGAAAAAGATTGGAAAGATGTTAGAAGACCGAGGGCTAGTTGCTTCAAGTCACAGTGGAAACCTAAGCGTAAGAATTGATGGCAGTATGTACATTAAAAAGACGGGTGCTATGTTAGGGGCACTTACTGAAGAGGACATTGTAAAAGTAGATCTGAACAATCTAGAAGACCCAGGATATAAATATGCATCAGTAGAGTCAAAAGGGCACAGAGCCATATATTTAAATACAGATTCCATGGCTGTAATACATGCGCATACTACATTTGCGATCGTTGAATCTTTGATCGAGAAGGAGATAATACCGGTAGATATTGAAGGGAAACTTTACCTTGATAAGATTCCAGTCATTGAAGTAAAAGATGCGGTGGGTTCAGTAGAGCTGGCTGAACGGTTAGGAGAGGTTATGCAAGAATATCCGGCTGCTGTTGTAAAAGGTCATGGTACATTTGCACATGGCAGTAATTTAATGGAGGCATTCAAGTGGATTACTATCGTTGAAAGTGTATCCAAGATCAAGTACTATTTTGAACATGCTAATAAGTAACATGTTTATCCATTTTTATATTTTTAGAGATTAATAATATTTTAAAGGATAGCAAAATTATTATATTTACAAGTTTTTAAGAGCGTAAGATGAATCCATATTTAAAGATCATTCGACCTATTAACTGTTTGATGTCAGGGGTATCTATTTTAGTTGTGGCCATAATATTATATGGATTAGAATTTTACATACATTTTCAATTGATCATAATAGGATTTGCAATAACGTTTTTAGTCACTGCTGGAGGAAATATCATAAATGATTATTATGACGCAGATCTGGATAAAATAAACCATCCAAAAAGACCTATTCCTTCAGGGCTTATCAAAAGATCTACCGCCAGGAACTTGGCAATATATGTATTTATAGCCGCATTGATAATATCTATTTTTACAAATTACCTGGCAATTATTATTACAGTTATCGCAATACTTTTATTGTATTCTTATGAGTATAGATTAAAAAATGCAGGAATATCTGGAAATGTAGTGATCAGTCTATTGGTAATGTCTCTATTCATTTTTGCAGGTGTTCTGTTTGATAAAGTATACATTATCACTTTTTTTGCGTTGATGGCCTTTTTTTCTAATCTTGGGCGAGAGATAATAAAAGATGTGGAAGATGTTAAGGGGGACATAAACAGAAAAACGCTACCTAAAAAAATAGGGATAAGGAACTCAAACATTATCGCTGTAGGATTGTTAATTGTAGCTATATCCATAAGCCCCATCCCATACACATTAGGACTCTTGAAAATATATTATTTGATTATTGTGATTATTGCAGACATAATTTTTTTATATGCGGCGATTATACAGTTTAGAAGTCCAAGAGCTGGCCAAACATTTGCAAAGTATGCGATGATCATTGGCCTGCTATCATATGTAATCGGTGGCATTTTATGAAAGTTTATGAGTATATAAAAAATAAACTGAGATCTGAAAAATTACACATGGTCCTTATAGATCCCGCAAAACAAAATATAGATAAAAGTCTTGAGCTTGCAGAAAAAAGCATAGCCGCAGGCACAGACGCAATTATGATTGGCGGTTCTACAGACATAACATCTGAAACTATTGACAATTTGATCTTAAAGATAAAAAAGAGCTATAGCACACCGATCATTCTATTTCCAAATGGCGTGAAAGCAATATCCAGATACGCAGACGCAATATATTTTATGAGTATGCTAAACTCTAAAAATTTGAAATATGTAATCAGGCAACAGGTAGCTGGTGCTAAAATAATAAAAGATTATGGGATAGAGCCTATCTCTATGGGCTACCTTGTGATCGAGCCTGGCATGACTGTTGGAAGGATTGGCGAGGCAGAGCTTATAAAGAGGGAGGATGTTGAAACTGCTGTAAAATATGCAATTGCAGCAGAGTATCTGGGCATGAAACTATTTTATATCGAGGCTGGCTCTGGAGCAGCAATGTCTGCTTCGCCACAAATGATAAAATCAGTAAAAGAGAATATAACCATTCCTCTTATAGTTGGAGGTGGGATCAGAAATGCAGTTACTGCCAGAGAGATCTGTATTTCTGGAGCAGATATAATAGTTACCGGAACAATCCTCGAAGAGGTAAAGGGAGTAGAAGCACTATTGAGGGAGATAATAGAAGAGATTAAAAAATAGCTAAATATCTGGGGGAGGATAGCAAATGCGTAAAACAGATAGGTTGGGAAAATATTTCAGGTTAATTATTCCAATAGATAATATAGAATATATTCAAGATTTTTTCAAAAACGCAGAGCATTTTTTTACTGCGCTTCACAATGTTGTATTATCTAAATTCAGCTTTGAACTCTATCTTTCACAAAACAAATTAAATTTTTATATATGGCTTGAAGATTCATCAGAATTTAACCATTTTTTCAATTTATTAACAATACTTTATCCATCGTTTAATTATCAGTTTATCTATTCAGAAGCACCTTATTTTTCACCTGAAAAGCATTATTTATGTAAAAAGCTAAAAATAGGAGGATCTGAGTTTGAACCGTTTCTAGTAATGGAACGTAAAGATTCAGTTTTTGAGCATATTGTAAGATTATTGTTAAAATCAGATCGTGATAGTGAGGTATGCATACAGATTTTGTTGCAGAGCACATATTTTAAGTTCCCTTTTCTGAGCAATAGAGCTAAAAAATACGAACCTGTTAAGGATTTTGTAACCAAAGAGCAAAATAAGCTCATAGATCAGTATGAATATAAAATAAAGTGTGCAGACGTAGCATACAGGGTTCAGATTACCGTAACCGTAGAAGCGGAGAAATATCATATGCTTGAATCAGCAATTTTAGAATCTTTAAAAACCGCTTTTGAAAAGGGCGGTAACAGGTTCCTTGTAAAAAATGCAGATTTTAACAATGTTATAAACCATAAATTTGAACGGTCAATCATTAAAAGGCAGATAATGATTCCCAGAGAACTTGGCCAGTTTACTATTTTTCCTACTTCTATGCTAGAAAAAGCAGGGCTTGCATATTCTTATTTTTCTATTTCCAAACAATATGTTGCGTCTAAAAACAAGTTTGATATAATAGTTGGCAAAAGTTTGTTTAAAAATTTTGAATATTCAAAAATCCATATGAGCTTGAATGAAGGAGAGCATACTGCAGTATTTGGAGAGACTGGGTATGGAAAAAGTACGTTTTTAATTAACACCTTTCTTCAATCGCTGGATAAGGATGCAACACTAATATTTTTGGATCCTGTGGGAAACAGTGTTAAAGATATTATTTCAAAGATAGATCCTGTATATCTCAGCAATATAGTATACATAGCTCCAACTGAATCTCCGATCGGAATCAATCTGATGGATGTTTATTCAAATTCAGAAAAAGACATTGCTGTTTCGAGGCTTACTGACGATATAATATTAACATTGAAATCAGTTACAGAGGCAAAATCAGGCATTGAAAACGGATTGATAGGCACAAAGATTGAAGATATATTAAAGCATACCATAATCGGATTAACAGATATTCCCAGATCAACATTTATAGATATTTCATACATACTAAATAGAGAACATTCTAGATTAATATTTAAGAAACTTACCAAAAATATTCACGCACTGGATTTTATAGAAGATTACAGTAACTATACTCCATTAGATTTAAACTCAACTAGGAGGATAGTGAACTATGTAAAAACAGATAACGTTTTGAGGCGTATGGTCTGTACTAGAACTCCTAAATTCTCTTTGGAAGATAGTATTAACAAAAAAAAGATAATCTTGATAAATGGAGAACGCGGTAAAGTGGGTGCTAGTGCGTCTTCTTTCTTGTTATCTGCTTATTTAACAAAAATTTGGATATATACCCAGTTTAGAAAAGAAAAAGATAAGATTATATTGTTTGCTGATGAGTTTCACGAATACTCAAATCTCTCATTTTCAGACATTCTGGTAACTGGTAGAAAAGAGAATCTTAGTATATTTTTATCAACTACCAACACAAATTTAATAAGTAATACATTACTCAGCAGTATTCTATCAAATGTTAAAAATCTGGCACTTTTTAAATTAAGTGCCGAAGACTCTGAGAAATTCGGAATGATCTCCAAAGATCTGGATCTCACTAAATTAACTAAGCTTGTCGCATATATCAAAACTGACGAACAGTATGATCTTGTGAATATTGATTTACTAGGTGGTGGCAATAACCTGAATTTTAAAAAAATTATAGATTACAACTCTGTCTTTGTCACTGAAGATGATTCTTTACCTTCCATATTTTTAAATTTAGAGGCTGAATATTTTGAGCTATTTCAGAGTTTTTTAGATTTGGAAGTTTTGAATAAGAATACAGATTTCCATAGTTTATATTGGGTATCGAATACTAGAGCACAGAAAATTAAGGGAGAGTATATTGACCAAAAAGACTTTTATGATCTTGTCGAAGACTGTTTAAAGAACAAGCTTATAAATAAGGACAACCGCTTATTTTACACGTTTACTGAATCTGGCTTAAAAAAGTTTATGAGCATGATTCATGGAGACAGAGATGTGAATCTAAAAATTTACAGATATTTTACACAGCAGGGTTTTATCTGTTCTCTGCCATTTTCAGAGAATCAAAGCTTAATTTGCAATCCAAATGACCTCAAAAGTGAGGGTATAAGCAAACAGCCGCTGGTGATCGTTCACGATAATATAAATGATATTGAAAAATACAGAGATTATACACCAGTGTATGCTATAAATAACTTTTCAGAAAACTTAGGCTTAAATAATAAAAATGAAGATGCATATATATTTGAATTAAATACCAGTCTGTTTGAAAAACTCAAAGATTTCAAAATTAAAAATGATGTTCTATCGATATGCTCAGACTTATTTTTAATTGCAAATAAATTATATGATATAAAAGACACAAGCGTGACAAGGATATCTAAATACCTGTCTACATTTTTTCCAGAATTAACTGTGAAAAGCATGAAAGATGTTTTGGAATCATATGGTATTATTGCAGAGCAGAATTCTATAAAATTGAACAAAGCAAAGATCAAAGTAATGCAGATAAACCTTGATCTTTGCAAAAAATATGGGCGTTTAATGATAGATGAAATTCAATATAAAGAACTGGAAAGAAAACTTGGATTCCCTATTTTATTAGTACCAGAAGCGCAGTCGATAGATAACATTTCATAGTAACTATTTACATAAAAATTGTTATTTTTTAGTTTTTATAGCTTCAAGCTCTACATTGATTTTTACGATCTCTCCAACCATTAATCCGCCAGCCTCAACGATAGAATTCCATTTAAGGTTCCATTCTGTACGATTTATAGAGCCACTTACACTAACTCCGATTCTTTCATTTCCATATGGATCCGTAATTTTTCCTTCTATTTTTGCTCTTACAGTTACTGGTTTTGTAATTTCTCTGATTGTCAGATCACCAGTAACATCATAGGTATCATTATCAATCTTTTTTATTTTACTGCTAATAAACTTGATTTTTGGATATTTTTCGGTATAGAAAAAATCTGGAGATCTAAGATGGTTATCTCTATCTTTTTCTTTCGTTGAGATTGAGGCTGAATCTATAAAAATCTCAATATTTCCATTCTCTATTTCGTCTACGTTTCCAAAAAGCTTGCCTTGAAATGATTCAAATCTCCCCCTTACTGAAGAGATCATCATATGTTTTACAGAAAACTCAATGTTTGTGTGCGCAGGGTCTATATTCCAAATATTTGTTTTTTGTTCATCTAAAATTGCCATATTTTTACAATTCAATTTTAATATATAAGCTTTATTGTGCTTTTGATAGCAGAAATAAACCTTTAAATCAATTATTGTTTAACATTAGATTCATTCCATATTACAAAGCATTTGTAATAAATATTCTTTTAAAGTATGTATTTTCTATATTTTAATATCTCAGAAATCGGCCATTTTCTGAGATTTTTTATCTATAATTATATATATGAGATCTAACTGTTTATTTCCAGCATAGCGTTCTTTCTCTACTAATCTTATGGCATTTATCATGTTTTATTTCTATAGTTTTATTATATGTGTTTTATATCCAGCATTTATAACTACCTATGTTGATCTGTATCTAAAAAAAGGGATATTTTTTATGTTGCTGTTATTGCCGGAAAACTGATCGGAAGGATTTGCAAATAAGGTTCTAAATTAAATTTATAGATCAATATAGACTTTGGCAATGTCTATAAGTTCAAATAGATAATTGTATTAATCAATCTTATGAAATTAGCATATTTTAAGAAAAAACAATATGCAGTTACTAAAAACAATTTTGTACCATTGCCAAAAAATGTGAGCATTAACAAACTACTTGATGAAGAATATGTAAAAGATCTTGAAGCGTTGGTTAAAAACAGCAGAGATCTATATGAAGCAATACCGGAGATACTAGATCCACCACTAAAAGTATCGAAACTGCTGGGAGTTGGTATAAACTATCAGAGCCATGCTAAAGAGCAGGGTGAAAAGCCACCGGAAGCACCCATCATTTTTCAGAAAGCAAGTACTGCAGTGATCGGCCATGGCAATCCTGTAATAGCCCCAAAGATCGTAACGATGCTTGACTATGAAATAGAACTGGCTGCGATAATAGGTAAAAAAGGCAAATACATTGAAAAAGACGAAGTGGACAACTACATTGCAGGCTATACAATATTTAATGATATAAGCGCTAGAGACCATCAGTTTAAGTATAACAATCAGTGGTTTATAGGCAAGAGTTTTGATACGTTTGCGCCTATAGGCCCTTGGATCGTAGATAAATTTGAAATTGGTGATCCTCAAAATTTGAACTTGGAAACAAAACTGAATGGAAAAATTATGCAGAGTTCTAACACCAAAAATATGATCTTTAAGATCTCTGATATAATACACTTTATAAGCAATGTTCTGACTTTAGAGCCTGGAGATGTGATTTTTACAGGTACACCTGAGGGCGTAGGATTTACTAGAAAACCACCAGTATATCTAAAGAACGGAGATATATTAGATCTGTCTATTGAAAAGATAGGAACGCTCCATAATATGATTTCTCAGTAAAAAGAAATGTTTGCTTTATATTTATATTTCAGTTCCATTATAAGAAACTGTGCAAACCTTAACTTTTTCTTTTTTTGATTTAAGTTTAAATTCTCTTTAAATGAAACATTGTCAAAATCAAAACCGGTAAGCCATATCTTTTTACTTTTAAATTCATGAGCGAGAAACACGCTTCTATCCCCATCAGTAAAGCCGCCAAAGTTGTATATATTAGACAGTGGCTCGGCCTGAGTAGTTCCGTATAATATATTAAAATGCCTAACTAATTCCAGTCTGCCTATGTTATCTCCGTGCGCATGAACCCCCATAATAGCTCCATTTTTACTAGCATATATTAGATCATTTATTGGGCCATCGAGATCTGTAACCACGATGTCTGGAATAATGTTTCTATCAAGTAGGTTAGAGATCGCTGAATCAGCACATATCAACACTTTATTATTTATAAAAGATGTAGATATGTTCATTGTCTTTGATGCACCAATTACCAAAACATCCCTATTTTTAAGTATGGCCTCCAAGTCATCATATTTTAAATAATTACTTTTTAATATGCCACTCAATGTTTTTGAAGAATTAATATCATTTTGAGCATCAAACCTAAACTCTTTCAGTATTAAATAATAATAATTTTTCCAGTCAGTGTAGTTCATTAATTTCTGCCTCTTCACCTTTGAGAGAATGATAGTACCTGAACATTCGATGCATTAAACCTGCAAATAGTACCAGTACTATTCCTATAACTATGATTATTATTGCCGGGAGACTGTTCTGTACAGATGCAAATCCCAACTGTACTGTAAAGAAATAGAGCGAACCGTAGATTGCTAACGTAACTCCAACCGCAGTTATCGTAGCGACCCAGAATCCAGTTGGTACTTTATGATCATGAAACCATGTATCAAAAGTTGCCCCGCCTTCTCTGACCAATACGGCTGCAAAGCTCCACAGCACGAAAATCTTCAAAAATATCAAAGCTTTGTAAATAAACTGTGTTGTTACCGCAGTCTGCTGAAATGAATATATAATTCCTTCAATTATTAATAATATAGCTATGACATTAGCTACAAATGAAAACTTTGCTTCTACAAAATTTTGCCTGATTTTATGTATCCCATTTCTAATGCCTGTTCCTAACTTAAACCCTTTTGCCAGTAGATAAGCTCCTAACACCAATGTAATAACGGACAGTGCAAAAGTAGCTGGATCTGGCAATCTCGCAGTTGGATATATTATAGCATAGGTAAGTATAAATATTATTGCGGCACTGAATCCAAGAAGTATCAATGCTAGAGGTATCATTATTTTTCTTGATATTTTTTCATCCTGTAGCGCTTTAACGAGAATATAATAAGAAGATTCCAGGTTCTTGCTCTGCCTTACAATTATTCTTTTCAAGTGTTTTACTGTAACTCTTGATGTTATAAGTGGCATAATAAATTCGTCTTCAACGCCGTCGCTAACCAAAATAACTCCAGATGGTTTAAGCTGTGAAAATACAGAATCTAGCTGCGCAGATATGATATTGTCAGATTTTATTCCCACTGATACATCCCCGCATATTGTCACAACCTCTACATCGTTACCTTCGTTTTTCAAAGCATCATATGTAGATATTGCCCCATATATTGCATTCGTATCAGAGTCTTCAGGATCTGCCAATCCCAGCGCATTAGCAACTTTCAGATTAATATCACGGCCAATAAATGGCCCATGAAGGCCGGTTTTTCTACCTATATCATCGTCACGATCTATGCACAAAACAATATCTAACATTCTCAATTTTCTTTAATACCTCTTATTATTTAAATTTTATATAGTTTGTTTTATGACATTGCCAGGCTTCGTTAAACTCTGAATTGATGCAATCTTCTCTAAATCTTTGGGCTGTTTTTAAATATAAAAGATCTTCAGAGTAAGCGGTTTCTCCAAAATCCATAACTTCTCTTTAAAAGATATACAATGCCTATCTATCAAAATATAATAGATTTTAGTATATGGATATTAAAAATAGTTATGCCTTTGAATTTATATAAAAGTGCCGTGGGCCGGGATTGAACCAGCGGCCTCAAGATCTTCAGTCTTGCGCTCTCCCTACTGAGCTACCACGGCTTCTCTACCCTTAACTAAATAGTAGATATCTTCACACCAAAGGATCGTGTTTCTGGCTCAAAGAGTAGTAGATAATACTGGCATTGCACTCTCCATACGTGTGATTTCAGAATTTCTCTTTCCTGCTTGCTGACTAGTTCTCTGAGCAAATCTCTTATTACCTTAATTTATATGAACTTTTCTATTGTTAGAAGCCCTTGTACCTTCTCGCTAAAGAATCGAACTTTTACAGCTTTTCCAAACACATTATAAATAAAACTTTTCTTTTTATTTCGTAAAAACAATGAAAATCAACTTTTAGAAGTGAGTGACTTGATTGAATGTATTGGGAAATGTAATATTCTACGAAATGCAAATCCGTTTTCTTTTACAATATCTTTTATTAAGTACACGGGCCTGAAATAAAAGTTGATATATGCTTTCGTAAGCCATGTTTGTATTTGCTTAGATGTAAAATTTTTCAGCTTGATTATCGGGCTTAAAGTCGTGAACATTCTCCAGTCTCTTGACAGCAACAACTTCTTTTCCGTCACATAATCCCAAAGTTTGGTACCTGGATAGGGAGTGGCAATGGTAAACTGAGCTACCGTCACTTTTAATTTTTTGGAAAAATTAATTGTATTTTTTACATCTTCAATTGTTTCATCAGGGAATCCTATTATAAATGAACCAAGAGAATGCAGCCCTGCATTGTTAGCTTTTTTCACTGCCTGGATAGCCAGATCTAAATTTATTCCTTTCCCTATAAAATCCAACGTTTTTTGGCTACCAGATTCTATTCCAAAATATATTGTGTGTAGCCCGGCATTTTTCATGGATCTTGCTAATTCATCAGTAAATAAATTAACCCTTGAAGACGCCGACCAGGTAATGTCCAGCTTCTCTTTTCTCATCTTTTCAGTGAGTTCCAATGCTCTTTTCATGTTCAACGTGAACGTATCATCCAGAAATTCTATCTCTTTTTTCCGATATTTTTCCGATAATATTTTTAATTCTTCTATTACCCTTTCACTTGAATGACCTCTCCACTGTTTTCCAAATTGCAATGACGATGAGCAAAATGAGCAGTTGTAAGGACAGCCTCTAGAAGTCATTATTGTTCCAAAAGGTCTATTGTCCATCATATATCTATCCATAGGCAATAGATCTAATGCAGGAAATGGTATTGTATCTATATCTTTTATCAATAATTCTGGAGGATTGTTTATAACTTTATCATCTTTCTTATAGCTTAAACCTCTGATATCTCTTATATTATAATTTCCATCCAGAAAATCTAATAGATTTGAAAATACAGTTTCTCCCTCGCCACGAACTATAAAATCAACATTTGGATTTTCACTAAATGTGATATCAGGTGTAAAGGTGACATGCGGACCACCTAGCACAACTTTAATTTTATTATTAATGTTCTTAGATATCTCTGAAACTTTATAAGCATCATATATCATCGAAGTTGTAGAGGTAATCGCAACGATATCAGGATTATAGTTTTTGATCTCTTTTTCTAGATTATCAAAACTCATATTCATCACTAAAGAGTCTATAATCCTTACTTCATTTCCTTTCTGACGTGCAACTGAAGCTAAATACGCAAGGCCTAAAGGAGGTGTCGTAGTATTCAATATCTCTTTTACTACAGAACTTGTAGGAGGAGATACAAACAAAATTCTCATCTTTTCACCATCTAATTTTATATCAACCTTACTATTTAAAACTTTCTTGATTTTATCATAAAATATAGAATTAATTTTTAAAGCAATGATATGATAATATTTTAGATAACTTTTACAAAATAGTACCATGCCTTTCCTAAATATTCTAAATGCACAGTAATATCCGGATTCTTTAAATCCACTTTTAGATCTGGAAACGATTCTGAAATTATGGTTCCTACTTGCTGGTTGTACTTCGCAGAGTTATCTGTATTTGTGCGTACTGCGAAAGTATTGTATTTTTTGTCCATGAAAATAGCTTTCAGATCTGTGAAACCATTTATCTTATATACTTCCTGAACTGTAGACAACTCTTCCAGTGTATCTAAAAAATATTTTATATCAACAGTATTAAGCAATATCTTTCCGTTATACTGTTCATACAGTAACTCTATTTCTTTTGATACACAAAAATTTAAAATTTTTGTCAATACCTGAGATTTCAAGTAACTGTGTCTTATGCTGATTAGAAAATACATTTACTCACTTTATGTGCCCGAGAGTAAAAGAGCCCATTATTAATCCAGTCTTAGAAGGTGTAACTTCTATCCAGGATCTGCTCTGAACTTCAGAAACGCCTTTTACCATCAATAATGTTTTAGAGCCTTCAGTTTTAAATTCAATTATTCCATCCATAAGATACGATATCATCTGTACCTCATTTTCGCTGTGTATTCCCTTCTCCATCATGTACATAGACACTCCTTTATCCCTTTTTCTCTTAGTAGTAAATGGCTGTAAAAACTTCAATAATTGCTGGTTATCCATAAATGTAAGCAGAGTTGACAAACTTAAAACTGCTAGCCTGTAATATTTTTCAGAACTTTTATTTTTTTGTACGATCTCATCGATGCTGTTCATAATTGAATTTACGTCTGTCTGCGAACTTATATATTCAACCCCTTCCACTACTGTTTTATCTCCAATGCTTCTAGAATACGCATCGATGATATATAATAATCCTTTAGTCCTGTATTCTTCAATTTCCGGTAACACAAATTTCATGTCTTGCATAACTTCTTCTAAAGTTTTGTCTAATAGCAAAATGATGGAGATAACTCCTTTCTTCAATCCTTCCGCTATGAATGAATAAATCAATACTTCTTTACCAGAATAAGCAGGACCGTAAACTATGACGTTTGACCCAATCGGAAAACCACCAAATAAAAGATCATCAAGTCTTCGAGTCCCAGTCTTTACTTTTTCTTGCTTTATTTCCAATGCCACTTCTTCTTTAGAATTATCAATCTCCTTTTGTATCAACCCTTTCTCTTTCAATTCTATCTCGCGCTCTTTTGCTTCTAAATATTTTGTCTTAGTCCTCAACTCTTCTTCTTTTAATTTTATTGCTTCATTTAGGTTTTCCAGATTGTGTTGCTTTTGCAGTTCTCTAAAATTAGAGATTTCTATCTTATCCATCTCATACTGTTTTAACTGTTCCTGCAACTTTTTCTCCCTATAATTTAGATCCGTCTCTCTTCTGCTAATTTCTTCATCTTTATATTTTAGCCTCTCAGAAAGCTTTTCAGATTCTTTTTCTTTTAAAGCTAGCGCAGTTTTTAAATCTTCAATCTCTAACCTATATTTTTGTATCTCCTCACCCATCTTTTCTGAAAGATATGTAATATCAATCTTCTTTGAAGAAGAAGACAAAAGCTCATCCCTGAATTTAAGCTCTGATCTGTATCTGTCTATTTCTGCATTCTTTTTTTCTAACTCTGCTTTTAAATCTTCAATATTCCCAATTTCTTCATTTTCTTTCATTAAAAAACTTTCTTGCTTTAACTGCTGTTCTCGAAGAGTTAACTCATTTTTTAAATTATCTAAAGATATTTTTAGCTGATTTAACTCCAGCTCTTTCTTTTCTAAAGCTTTTAAGTCCTTCGGCAATGTATTTAAAGCATTTTCTAACTGCCCTTTTATCAATTCCAGCTCATTTTCTTTGCTGTTTAGTGTATATACCAAACTCTCTTTTTGATAAATTATATCCTTTATCCTCTTTTTGAATATGTAAACACCGCCGACTTTAGAGGGATCAACATCCAGCAGTTTTCCAATTTCGCTCATAAAACTATCATAATCATAGATCTTTTTATTTTGTTTTGAAAGTAAATATTTTAGCTCATTGTTTTCTTTTAAAAGGGCTATATTTTCATTATATATGTCATTGATGCTAGCATTTTCTTTTTTAAATTTATCTAAAAGGTTCTGTAACTGTTTCTCCAGCTCAATGATCTTATGCTCTCTTTCTTCAAATTCTTTCTGTTTAAAAGCTAGCTCTTTTAATCTGGAAGAGATATTCGTATCTATAGATTTGATCTCTTCCTCAGTAAGCTCTCTCAAACCACTGTCAATCTCCGAAATTAGCTTCTCAAGAGATTGATCATCTCCTAATAACCATTTCTGCAAAACGTCTTTTTCTTCCACTTGATCTGCGCTTACATTATCAGATAACCATTGCTTTACGTTATCGCTCATTAGTAGTTTTTCCATTTCTTCGGAAGAATAAACATAACCACAGCTCTTGCATGTATGTGTATCTTTATCTATTTCCCCACCACATTTAATGCATTTTACCATGTTCACCAACTATTTTGCTGAAATTCTCACTACATTGTTACCTCTTACAACTACAACTCCTAACTTTCTCACAGTTTCGGCGGCAGTTTCTTCAGTATCTTCTAGGATCATGTTCATATATTCGTCATAACCTACAAGTTTACCTTCTAATATTCTATTATCTTTCAATAGCATCGATACTCTTTTATTCAAAAACTCTTCCATCACTTTCAAAGGCATAGCCATACTATTTTTCACCTACTTTATTTTTTCACGTTCTAATTATTAGAAAAAGGTCCGAATTCATCCTCTTCATCATCATCTTTAAACACAAACTGAATAAGGTCTCTTAATGCAGTTTTCATTTCTTGCACTTCTTTTTTTAGATCTTTTACCTCTTTGTCTAAGCTATTTTTATTATTTTTATTTTTCATTTTTAATCCTCCCATCAATTTTTATATTTAAATTCTACAAGTCCATAATCTTTTGCTATCTTACGCTTCTCTTTCCTTTTACATCTTGTACAAACAAGTAAATCATTCTCTCTTATTAAAGCTTTTTTGCAGCGACCACAATATGCTTTTATCACTCCTAAATCATCCTCATTTGTCGCTAACTGCAAAGAAGGCTTTACCTTGATCACTTTGGCTCTCACTATATCCCCCACTTTGAATTCTTCGTCGCTTTTGTCCACATATACTTTTGATATTTTAGATATGTGAACGGTACCTGTTTGTACACCACCAGCTATAGATTCAAAATCTCCATTTACTATCACCTGTACAATAACAAAATCTTTCATCAGGTCTGTTATCACTCCATACACTAAATCTCCAACTTTTAACTCACCTATCGGGTTTGCTGGAACTACAGATATTATCATGTTTTTCGAATCTGTTAATACTTCCCCCACAACGGTAGCATATATCATACCATTCTCTTCTTTTGTACCATAGCCTGGCAAATACTCTTCTGCAGCACCTATTTTTTCTCCTGGCAATACAATTTTTTTCAAGTAAATTCACCTTTTACCCTTAATAATATTACCTCAATATATTTTTTTGCTTTTTTATGAAAGCTAAATTGATATGGAAGTTCAAAACTATAACTTTTCTGGAAGTCTATAAAATAACCTAGTTCTTTAATCTTTGCATAAACAAATTCAATGCTCTTTTTATGGTATAAAATATAAGATATTTTTCCATACTTAATTTTTTCTAAAAAAGGTATGTTCGCGTTTCTAGTCTGCGATCCAAATGGTGGATTTTCAAGTATGGTATCTGATTCTATATCAAAGTCCTTAACATCTTTATTTATATACTCTATGCCTAAATTTAAATTTCTTGCATTTTTTTCCGCAATTTTTAACTGCCTTGGATCTATATCTAAAGCATACACTTTCTTAGCTCCCAAAATTGCAGCACCTATTGCAAAAATTCCATTACCACAACCAAGATCTGCCACAACTTTATTCGATATATCTCCCTGCATATATGCAATGTGCAATAGATCTGCCGCTATAGATGCAGGGGTTCGATATTGCTCCAGTAAATTGTTTGAATCTTCTAAAAAGTCTAGGTTCTGCAACAGTAATTCAATATCTTTTTTTCTCATAGTCCAGAAAATGCTTTGATCAATATATTCGCTTTTTCTTGAGCCGATTTCACGTTATATCCTTCTTCTTTATACTGCTTTACAATCTCTTCATATGCTCTATGCCATTTCCAGCTGCCTTTGCTGTAATGTGCTATAATTAAGATTTTTAAAATTGAATCAGACACAATTAAATCAAATTTATCTTTTAATCTCATCTTCCATATAGGTAATAGCTCTTTTGGGATCATTACTATATCATTTTGATTTTTAATATTAGACATTGCAAAAAGGTAAATTACCTAGTTTTATAAAAACTCTTTCAATACAAACACATATATGCTATATTTTTTTAATTTTCATGCTTATTTTTTATTGTCTCTGATCTATCAGAGCTCTTTTTGTTATACGCGCATTTATAGTCTACACAGACTTTACGCTTACTTTTTCCAAAATCTAAAATTATCAATGGAGCTTTACATACTGGACAGTTTTCTCCAGTGAATGTGATTTTGCCTTTTTGTGGAAGAGGATAAGTAACTGTACAGGTTGGATAGCCAGTGCAACCCACGAATCGCTTACCATTTTTAGATTGTCTAACTACCAGATCTTTTCCGCAATTTGGGCACTTACCTAAATAATCTTTTTTCTTATTAAATTCACATTTATCGTTTATACATCTAAGTTCTACACTCTGTCCCTTCCTGATTATTTTAATCAGCGGAGATCCACAAATTTCACATTTCTGATCGGTGATCTCGATTTTTCCTGTCTTTGGCAATGAAGTTCTAAAATCGCATGTGGGAGATGAGCATTTTAGAAACTTTCCTCCCTTGAACTTAACGAGAATTAAGTCACTTCCACATTTTGGACATTTACCAAATATGGTGTCGGAGCGTATTGCTTCTTTAAGTTCTGATCTGATCTGATCCTGCTTGGACTCCAGTTCTGAAATAACATGTGCTAGCATATTATTAGAGTCATCTATAACTTTTTCTTTGTTTACAGTCCCTTCAACTATCTGGTCCATATCTATTTCTAATTTTTCGGTCATTTGAGGCTTTACTGCATCAACTTTGTTCTTTTCCAATGCTTCAACTAACGCAAATCCAAGATTTGTAGGTCTGATAGGATTTCCTTCAATATAACCTCTGGTAAACAATTTTTCTATGATTTCAGGCCTGGTACTTTTAGTGCCAAGCTTCAATCGCTCCATTTCTTTTAATAAACTGGACTGATTATATCTAGGTGGCGGCAAGGTCATTTTTTCTTCTTTTCTTATATCAGAAACTGGTATCAGCTCTCCCGGAGTTAGATCTGGTAACTCTTGTTCTACTATTCTTATATATGGATAATACTTGGACCAACCAGGACTAATAATTTTTAAGCCTTTAGCTGAAAAATCTTCGGTTTTTATTTCAATCATTGCATTTGCATTACTTGTCACTGCCGACGGCGCTAATGTTGCCAGAAATCTGCGCACTATAAGCTCGTAAACATCCCAGTATGCTTTTTTCAAGCTTTTCTTTTTGGCAGGTTTTACGGGATATATAGGAGGATGATCGGTCGTAGAAACTTTTCCTCTGGAAGGTATTATTTTATCCTGAGATAGAATCTCACTGATTTCTCTGTCAAATTCAGATCCCATAATATTCTTCAGTGCTATCGTAAGATTCAATGCTTTAGGGTAAACAGTATTGTCAGTTCTAGGATATGAAATATATCCTGACATGTACAGATCCTCAGCAATTTTCATGCTATTTGACACTGAAATGCCTAGTTTTGTAGATTCTCTCAAAAAGTCAGTTGTATTAAATGGAATTGGAGGATATATTTTTCGAGTCTCTTTTTCAAAGGTTTTAACAGTTCCTTTTTTTTCATCCTTAATGCTATTAAATATATCTGCAGGATCTTTTTCAAACGGATTTTTTATGTGCGAGCCAGTAAAATTAACAGAATGTTTAAAATCCGCAAAAATGTTCCAGTAAGGAACAGGTATAAACTCTAAAATTTGCCTTTCCCGATCTACGATCAGTGCCAAAGTAGGGCTTTGCACTCTTCCTACAGACAAGAAACTCTTGCCTTTATGCTCTGCAATGATAGACAGAAATCTGGTCAGTGCTGCGCCCCATGCAAGGTCTACAAACTGCCTTGATTCTGCAGAGTCTGACAGCTTAAAATTAACGTCAATCAAATTCTCAAACGAATCTTTTATCTCGTTCTTGGTTATAGTGCTAAATTTTGCTCTCTTAAAATTTTTTGCATCCAGTGCATCAAGAACCTCTACGCCTATAAGCTCGCCCTCACGATCGTAATCTGTAGCCACTATGATCTGATCTATATTTTTTACTAATTTTTTAAGAGTGTTAATTATGCCTTTATTTTTTATAATTTTTATAGGTTTGCTTTTTGGCAATTTTTTAATGGTTTCTATATTCCAGTGGCTCAGATCTTTTTCATAGTCTAATTCTATAACATGCCCTTTTAATCCAATTACAAAATATTCATTGTTATTATTTTCAAAATGAAAATATATTTGAGCTCCATCTCTAACAGTTTTGGATTTGCCATCTGACAAATAATATGCAATTTTTTGCGCAACGTTGAACTTTTCGGCTATTATTAGAATTTTCATAACAGGTAAGGCGAATTGCATCTTTAGTATATATATATTTAGATTGCCGGAACCAAAAGATTTATAGATATTGTACTAGTTTAGAGTAATTAATGAAAGAATTAGAGGTTAGTCTCATCAATGTAAGTTTACTATTTATCATTACTCAGCTATTTGCAATAGTACTTCTACCTCTATTTCCTGTTAGTTATCAGGCTTTTCCAGGACAGGAAAATAATCCTCTCTTAATTATCTATTTTATAGTATCGCTGATCGCCGTGACTGCATTTATTTTGTTTTTGGCAAGAAAGCATTTAGACAAAATTATCAAATACATGTTCTATCTGGTCATTTTCCTTGCTTTTTTATATGTTATCCCGCCGATACTGTATTATTTAAATATACCTTTTTCAGAGTATCTGTCGTTTATCATTCCAATAGTTATAATATTTTTAGTAATAGTTAAGCCAGAGTGGTACATTGTAGATACTGTTGGCGTAATAGCCGGTGCTGGAGTAGCTGTAATAATAGGTATGTCGTTGGGTGTTTTACCGGCCATATTACTGCTCGTAGTATTTGCAATATATGATGCTTTGGCGGTATACAAAACAAAGCATATGGTGTCTCTAGCAGAAACTGTAGTATCTAATAAAGTACCTGCTCTTTTTGTAATACCTAAAAACTCAGAATTTTCATATGGAAGTGATGTTAAATTATCCGAAAATACAGAAAGAGGAGCTTTCTATCTGGGATATGGAGATGCGATAATTCCGGCAGTACTCATGATCTCTTCTATGGAATATCTAAACATTTTTGTCGGATTAACAGCTCTGTTCGGAAGTATTGTTGGCTTGATATTTTTATTATTTCAGGCAACAAAAGGAAAGCCTCAGGCTGGGCTCCCATTTTTAAACACTGGCGCTTTATGCGGATTTTTAATAGGATATATTATTTTCATTATTTTATGATCTTTCCTGCATCAGTTATTCTATATCCTTTAAAGTTTGATTCCAGCAATTTCTTAAACTGCTCACTTCTTAAAGACTCTAGAAACAATTGAACATATTCATTTTCTATGTTCTCTTTTAAAATTAGAAAATCGTAATGTTCTTCCGTTAATGGAATAAAACCTAGATCATATTGATGCGCAGTATGTTCTATTGCTATACCTATATCTGCCCTGCCCTGCGCTATAGCAGCTCCTACTGCTGAATGAGTTTTTGCCTCATTTTTGTATCCTCTAATGTTTTTTGTAATGTTTTTAAATTCTGAGCCATAAATCTGTTCTAGATAATAATCTATAAGAGTTCTAGTACCTGAACCTTGATTTCTGTTAATAAATATTAAACTTTGATCAACGAGATCTTTAATAGATTTTATATTAAAAGGATTTTGTTTTTTGAACACAATACCTTGCATTCTTTTATAGCCAGAGATTAGATTACAGTTGCTTAAACCGTACTTCTCTAATAAATACTCATTATATTTTAAACTGTTTTTGTCTAGTAAATGCACCCCAGATATATGCGATTCTCCACGAGATATTGCAATTACTCCGCCCATAGACCCTATATTGATGATTTTGACAGAGAGTTTTCTGGGTATCAAGCTAATCAAGAGATCTACCCCTGGGTCATGACTGCCTATTAATATCAGATTACTGGGCTCTAAATTTTGGGAAAACAAAGTTACTTTCACTGATTCTCCCTTTTCTAAAAATTCCCGGTTATCAGGAGTTTCTATATATCCATCTGCATAGTTTAGCTTATAAATAGAGCCGCTGTCTCCAACGACTGGATATGCTGTGTATCGTGAAGATTTAATTATGTTTACAGGCACTAAGTTAGTTTTCCCTAATGCGGTTTTAAGTTTATATGGCAGCTCTGCATTAATAGTTTTTTTGCTTTCATGACTTATCTCTAAGATATCATAAATTGTAGGTATCAATATAGAGTGTACAATCATCAGTGCAGATACTGGAAATCCGGGCAAACCCATCAATATTTTACCTTTATGGATAGCGCACAAAGTAGGCTTTCCAGGCTTTACCTTCACTCCATGAAAGATCGTACCGGGATCATCAAATTCGTATAATATTTTGTACAACACATCCCCTTCTCCGGCAGACGTGCTTCCAGAGGTTAAAATAACATCGTATTTTTCTAATGCTTTCAAAATATAATCTTTGATAATATCAAAATTATCTTTAAGTATTCCTAGATAATCTACTTTAACCCCTGGGATCTCTTCTAAAACAGCTTTAATCAACAACCCGTTAGTGTCGTAAATCTCACCTTCTTGTAACTCTGTTCCCTGTTTTACAAGCTCGTTGCCAGTAGATAATATTGCAATGTTTAACTGTCTTTTTACATTTATAGTTCTGAGCCCTACAGAAGCTAAGATGCCAAGCTCTCTAGCTGTTATCACACTATTTTTCCTCAACACTATATCTCCTCGCATTATATCTGATCCTGCCTGACTAATATTTTCTCCGGGAACAGTAGCCCTGTATATTTCAACTTTATCTTCAACTTTTTTTGTGTATTCTACCATTACAATGCTGTCTGCACCAGAAGGAACTAAAGCGCCAGTGGCAATTTCTATACAATTTCCGTTGCCATGTAGCAATAAAGCTTTTTCTCCTATCTTTGCCATGCCTTCAATATTTAGAAGAACCGGATGATCTTCTTCGGCATATTCCACATCTTGAGAATTAACCGCATAACCATCCACTTCAGCTCTATCAAATGGTGGGGAGTCAATGTTGCTTTCTATATCCTGCGCCAGTATACGATGTATAGAATCATCAATGTTTACAGTCTCTGAACCTAACCTAATATCCGCAAATTTTAATATTTTCATCTTTGCTTCTTCTATCGAAACCATGTCATGAAATACCAAGCTCATATTTTTTCACCTACTTTATCAAACATCTGAACCGCTACGAGCTCATTTTCTTCAATTCCCTCTTTTTTTTCTGGTATGATAACCATGCCATTGGCTTTTGTCAGAGATGACAGAATTCCAGATCCTGTTATGCGCATTGGCTCTACTCTGTACGTACCATCTTTTAAATATACATACACTCTCAGATAGGATCTAACACCTGAGGGATTGGCTACTTTTCTTGTCATGTAGCCGTTAATAATAGATGGAGTATAGTCATCTATTCTAAGTACTTTCTTTATGAACGGCCAGATAAAAACATCAAAAGATACCATTGCAGCGACCGGAAAACCAGAAACTAAAAACACAGGTTTATCAGCTACTACTGCAAAACCTGCAGTTTTGCCAGGCCTCGAATTAACGCCGTTAAAATATACTTTCCCTAAAGAATCCAGAGCTTCAGGCACAAAATCTTTTCTGCCTAAACTTGTGCCCCCCGTAGTAATCAAAATATCCACTGTTCCTAATGATTCCCAGATCCTGTTTTTTATTAATTCCAGATCATCTTCTACTATTCCTAAATCTAAACATTCTATATATTGTTTGTATAATAAACTTAAAATAAATGGTCCGGTAGAGTTTCGAACTTTAGGTTCTTTGCCAGTTAATTCAGTGCCTGTTACTAGCACTCCCACCTTAAGTTTCGAATATACCTTTAAAGATTGAATACCAATCGCTGCCAATGCTGCAATATGATAGGGCTTTATTATTTTATTTGCATTCAGTATTACATCCCCTTTTTTGAAATCCTCTCCTTTAAGAGATATATTTTCAAATTTACGCAACGGTTTTAATACTTTGATTTTTTTATCATCAATCTCCACATCTTCTGCCATTACAACTGCATTAGTATTTACAGGAACTTCATTTCCAGTATAAATCTCAATCGCATCATTATCTTGTTCTATCCTGGAATTCAGGTTAAATTCGAGAGGATTTGAAGCACTGGCACTAAGTGTATATTCATAATTCAATGCAAAGCCGTCCACTACAGACCTGTTAAATTCCGGTAAATCTTTATCTGCTAAAATAGTTTCGAAATTGATGCGCTCTATAGCATCTTTAATATTTACAATTTCAAAGCTGCTAGGTTTAACAAGATCTGAAAAGCTATAAATTATTTTTAATGCTTCATCTATAGGGGTTATATTTATAAATCCATACATGGTTTTTTTGTTGTTCATCACTATTAATATTATTTTATAAAATATTAACTTTGCGTGATAAAACTATATATAATATCATAAATTATGTCTTTTTTGATGAATATTGGAATAACAACAACAGTGCCGATAGAACCTTTGTTTGCTTCGGGAAACGTGCCATATGATTTAAATAATGTATTTATTTCTTCTAATAATCCTGTAAAATATATAGAGTTTGCAGAAGAGTCTGGATATCCTGCCACAGTTTGTAGCTGGATCAAAGGCCTTTATTCGGTGGCAATCGAAAAAAAGATGGATCTGGTGGTAGGAGTGATCCGTGGTGATTGCAGCAATACTGATTCATTATTAGAAACTCTTGAAAGTAAAAAAATAAGGACTTATCCCTTTTCTTATCCATACCCTAAAGATGAGAAGGCATTAAAAATAGAAATTGAAAGGCTTATGAGATTTCTGAATGTATCCTATTCTGATATCGATGCAGTATTACCTAAAATAGAGGAAGCAAGAAACCTTGCATGGAAAATAGATGAATTAACATATCGAGAAAATAAGATACATAGTGAAGAAAATCATAGTTATCTGATATCAACGAGTGATTTTAATAGCAATCTTGACCTTTACATTAAAAATGCTAAAAATATAATAGAGATTAGTGAAGCGAGAGATCCCATAAAACACAGTATCAGACTGGGGTATGTCGGGGTTCCCCCAATTTTCCTGGATATATACAATTTTTTAGAGAAAAATGGTGCTTATGTAGTATTCAACGAGGTTCAAAGGCAATTTTCTATGCCATATCCTACTTTAAATTGGATGGATCGATATCTATCATATACCTATCCATATTCAATCTTTGACCGGATTAGAGATATTAAAAAAGAAATAAAAACAAGAAAAATCGATGGGTTGATCCACTACGTGCAGAGTTTCTGCCACCGTCAGATTACTGATATGGTGCTCAAAGAAAATATAGATGTTCCAATCTTAACAATTGAAGGAAATCAGCCTATAAATCTCGATGAAAGAACTAAGATTAGGCTTGAAAGTTTCATAGATATGCTATTATGATTTGAATATTGTTTCTTATAATACTAAAAAATATAATATATCCAGAGATATATCGTACCTAATATGCCGAGGTAGCCTAGTCCGGCTAAGGCGATAGATTCGAGATCTATTGCCCGTAAGGGCCCGGGAGTTCAAATCTCCCCCTCGGCGCTTATCTAAAAGTTTAAACCTATCTGATTGCAATGATTACTTATGACCGCGATGGATAAAGTTATTGAAAAAATATAGATAAAACGTATTATTGAACCACTAAAATAAAAGAATTTTTGATATACAGCTTTCCAATACCTTAAAAATTGGTCATATATATACCTAAAAAGCTCATAAATAAACGTTCATGTTATTGGATACAGTAAAAAAACCAGCATACACACAATTTTTGTAAAGTTAGGGTTAAAGGTGAACTCTTTTGCCAGATAACAATAATATAATATCAAACACACAATATTGAGTTTTTGCTCGTAACTGTTAAAAAATCGGAAAAAATAATTAAGCGGGAAATATTATCATTATTTATGACAAACGAAGGTGTGTTAAGATTAAATTGGGCAAAATCTCATATGTTCATACTGAACGAGATAGAAAATAGGTTTAGAAAGGAGAAACCTTTTGCAAATTTGAAGATTGGTATGGCTTTACATGTAGAAGCAAAGACTGGAGTGCTTGCGCTAACGTTAAAGAACGGAGGAGCAAAAGTAAAATTAGCATCTTGCAATCCTCTCAGCTCCGATGATCTTGTTGTTAATGCCCTGAAAGAGAATATTGATGTTTATGCTCGCAAGGGAGAATCTGACGAAGAGTATTATGAAAATCTGAATAAAGTATTAGACTTTGAGCCTGACATAATAATTGATGATGGTGGAGATTTAACATATTTAATACATAAAAGTAAGGACTTTAAAGTGATTGGCGGAAATGAAGAAACTACAACTGGTGTTGTAAGACTAAAAGCATTGGAAAAAAAAGGTGTTTTAAAGTTTCCGATTTTTGATGTAAATGATGCAAAGATGAAACATCTGTTTGATAACAGGTATGGAACTGGACAAAGCACTATTGATGGCTTAATGACCGCTACAAACCTCTCATTGGCAGGAAAAAATATAGTTGTTGCCGGTTATGGATGGTGTGGAAGAGGCATTGCAAACAGGTTAAGAGGATTAGGAGCAAAGATCACTGTAACTGAAATAGATTCTGTCAAGGCTGTGGAAGCTCATATGGATGGCTTTAATGTTACCACCATGATAGAGGCTATTAAAAATGCAGACTTTGTTATCACGGCTACGGGAATGAAAGATGTAGTTAGGGCCGAGCATTTAAAGGTTGCAAAGAACGGATGCATACTTGCCAATGCCGGGCATTTTGATGTAGAGATATCAAAACGAGATCTCGAAAAGATGGCTATTTCTAAAAGCAATGTTAGAAAAAGCGTGGATTTGTACGAGTTTCAGGATAATAGAAAAATATATCTTCTAAGTGAAGGCAGACTCGTAAATCTTGCTGCCGGCCAGGGACATCCTGTTGAGATTATGGACCTGAGCTTTTCTCTGCAAGCGTTGACTGCCGAATATGTGGTTAAAAAGCGTGATACTTTAAAGAACAAGGTATATTCAGTTCCTGAAGAGATAGATGAATATGTAGCTGAAGCGGCATTAAGAAACTTTAATATCTCTTTAGATAAGTTAAATGATGAGCAAAAAAGATATTACGAAGATTGGGAAACGGGAACATAACTTATTTTTTATTTCTCAAATTGGATGAAATTGATGAAAATATTAGCACTTGCAGATTTGCATTCCAAAGTGTCTTATTTTTATATAGAAGAGTTGATAACTAAACATAATCCAGATTTGATAGCAATTTTGGGGGATATTACAGATTTTGGACCAAGTGAAGCTGCTTCAGACATTTTCAAGTTGAATTATACTACCATGCTAACGATCCCTGGAAACTGCGATCCACCAAAAATACTGGAAATGATGAATTGTTACAATGTCATAAACATGCATAAGAATGTATTTTTTGTAAATGAATATAGATTTGTAGGATTTGGTGGTGCAGATATTTCGACAATAAACATGGGCATTGAGTTCACAGATCTGGAAGCATATGATTACCTGTTAAATAATCTTACACAAGATTCGGTACTGTTATTGCACCAGCCACCATATGGCTTTTTAGACACGCTCTTTAAAGATCGTTCAAGACATGTTGGCAATAAGGGTATTAGGGCTGCAATAGATAAAATTCCGCCCAAATTGATACTTGCCGGACATCTGCACGAAAATCAAGGTGTTTTAAAACATGGTAATACTGTAATAGTTAACCCCGGCGCTGCAAAAGATAGAAAATACGCAGTCATAGAACTAGGAAAAGAGATCTTTGTTAAATTGTTTAGTGAAGATTAACGCTTTTCGATATCTTCGCCGCCATAATAAATTTGCTGGATCTGATTATATATTTCTTCGAAACCAGTACTATCTTTTGATGATGTAACAGTTATGTTTCTGAATACTTTCAAGCTCTCCAAAGCCTTAAAAATTTCAAGGTTCAGCATAGAGTTAAATTTTACTTTTTCATTCATCAATGCTTCATAAAGCTCGTCAGAATTTTCGCTCCATTTTATAATTTGATCGAGCGTTTCATTGCTTATTAAATCAGATTTGGTAAGGATGTTCATATACGGAGATTGAAATCTGAAAAATACAGTATTAGCCAGCAAAAGCTGTGATATCAAACCTGAAGGAGTAGACGCTAATATCGGATCTATCATAAATGCCAGCATTCCTTTGTTCTCGCTTAGTGTATTAAAAGTATATTCACTGGAAGTTCTGAATGCAAACAGTTCCAGTTGCCCAGGCGTGTCGAAAATCGCGTAATCAGTATCAAAATTGTATATCTCGTTGTTTATATTATCGAGGTTATTCACTATGAAATCTGCTGCTAAAACCTGCGCACCGTTCGGGCCAAGGTTATATTCTGCCATGATGGAATCTAATGAGATCCATTCTCTAATATCCACATCAGGTGTATATGGCAACGTCTCAACACCCGGATCTAGATTGATTATTATCGCTTCGTAATTTTGATCTCGCATCCAGTCTCTAAAGGCACCTGTTAAGGTGGTTTTTCCAGATCCTGCAGGTCCCACTACAAATAGATTTGCAATCATAAAAAATCCTCCAATTTTTTTATATTTTTATTAACTGTCTTTAATTCCTCAGTTTCTGAGAAGATAGAGTTGATAGATGATTCAAGTAAATCGATTCTCTGCTTTGTGTAAAGCGGTACACCAAAATTCTCAGCTATGTTCTTTGTGGTTTTTAAATACTTTTCAATGCCACCCTTATAGGTGGTAAGTATAACGTTTCCACCACATTTCTTGCATTTTCCATTTAACGGGATTCTTCTGTATATAGTATTACATTTGCTGCATCTGAATGTCTGAGTTCCAAACTTTCTGAGATTTCCCATAATATCGGGGATAAAGTGACTATTTATGACCCTTGAAGCTACATCTTGAGCGTCTACAGCTCGGATCTTTACTGCTAAATTCAGCTGTGCATCAGTTTTTTCTTGCATGTTCGCGAGTGTCTTATATGCACTGTCTATAACTCCATTATTTATGTTTTCTGTGGCATTGCTGAACATATATCCATCAAAAGGATCATTATCAATAATAGATTTTATGGTCTTTATATATTTAGAGATCTCTTTTGGATTCTTATATTCCAAAGATGCATGATAAAATTCCAAAGGATAATGATCCATGATCTCTACATTTAAAGCTTCTTTATCAATCTCTGTGGGATCGATTCTTGTAGAAAGCAATAATGGTGCATCCATCAAAGCCCCGCGTGTTGATGGTAAAAAATGCCTGGAAAAATTTATCAGTCCATCCAAAAGTAATAGAATAGAATCTTCGTCTCCATCGCAGTTTCTTCTCTTGGCAGCATGAAAAAAAGGATGTGCAAAACAAACATGTGCATCTGTAAATCCTATAATCCTGGCCAGCACAGCTCCAGAAGTATGTGGAGATAACCCCATTACAAGTGTCCCAATCACATCATTTAAATCTTTAAAATTATAAAACGCAGGTAGCCTGTAATATTTAACTAAAAGGTCATCTATAAAATCTCCTACTTTTTTGATATATTCTCCGCCAGATCTGGATATTACCAGATCTTGCACCTTTAAATTGCATATTTGATTCTCATTTACCAGATCCTTTCCAGTGTAATCTTTTGAATAACCGAGTTCATATGCTTTAGATAACGTTAGCCCTATTTCCACCGGCTTAAAGTGAGTCATGGCGAGATCGCTCATATCAAATCTGATTGTTCCATCCTTATATACAAAAACATTATGAATCGCTCTCAATATTCCCTTTTCTAAATTTTCTGATAAAAACTCTTTAGAGATCAGCCCTTTTACACCTTTTACTTCTGGTGTCTCATCTAAGCCCAGATTATTTTTAGCATTTTCCCATATTTCGTCAATTTGCAATTTTTTAGTTTCTGGCCTAATAAATTCAGTTAACACCATGCATTTCTGACAAACTGCTGAAGTGGTATAATTATTACATTTCGGGCATTTTCTAATCCCGATCTTGATCTCAACTTCTCCGTTATTTTCATTGCTTTCAGCAGCATTTTTTATGGACCTTTTATGATGAGGTGTATCCCCTATTGGAAAAAGTGCATGAACTGGTGGGTCCATCTTACGTTCTGCAGCTTTTTCAGGCCTGCCCATTCTAGCACCAATTCTTGATAAAGCTCGTGGATATATTTTTACTGAAGCAAGTTCATTTATATAGCTCATAGAGTCCTTAGCTACACTATCTCTTACTTTATATATTTTAGAGTTTCTTATCTCTAATCCTAAACTGTATATAAGTGCTTTCCCTAATTCTGAAATCTCATAATGATCTGTTTCTTTATGCAGTGCGCATAGTTCTATTAATATATTCTTTATTTTATCGTCTTTTTTTATAAATAGTGTATTATTCTTAAACGTTGAGTTTTCAATGAGATAATCTCTTAAGAATGATATGTCTGAAACCTGTACATCGTGCCAGAATAATGTATATTTGGGATGTAAAGGTACCTGTTCTTTAACAGCTAATTCCCATATATAATCAAAGTCTATATTATTAGTATATGATATACCCTTGTTAATAATCTCTTCCTTCCACCAGTCTTCATTAAAGCTCGATGGAATAATCGGATGATTATTTTCTAAAAATTCGCCCACCCCTATCAATATCTCTCCCACATCAATTATTCTCGCAATTTGATCTTTGTACTTTTTAGCATCTGATACAGTATTGATCTGAATCAGGTCCCCATTTTTCAAAAGCACGATCGGTCCCTCAATAGAATCGCAAATTGTCACTCCGCCCGCTTTCCCTGGTCTTTCTAGTTTAAGTTGTGTACCTATTGCTATAAAGTCATCTAGAACAACCATAGTTGCAGGATTAATTTCTATTGTAGCCAACCCTCCAGTTCTACTCCTACCATATCTTAGCCTGAACCCACCCACAGCACTGGGGTGTGAAAACACAGGTCTCCCACCAACTACATCTTCTATGAACTTTTCAGATGGTTCAACGTTGACTTTATCATCTCCCTTTTTAATTATTTTTTCCAGAAAATCCCAACCGTCAATCTTTAGCTTATCTACTATTCCTTTAATTTTTCTAGATTTTAACACTATTCCCTCTGCCAGCACTAAACACATACCCCCTCTTATTCTATTTGTCTGAACTCTTGGCAGATTTCGGTATCCGCTTATCTCTCTCTCAATGGTACCTTCTCCATCAATGCACACTTTACAATTTTTTACAACCGTTTCAATTTCTTCTGAAGTTGGTACATACTGTAAATGTTCTTCATGAGAATATAACTGAATCTCTTCTTTATATCGTTCGATCTCTTCTAAAGTTGCATTATATGCACTTATACCAAACTCTTTTCTGACAATATCTGCTATTAATACACTCATTGCCTGGGCCGTACCACCAGCACTTCTTATTGGCCCTGAAAAATAAATAGATAAATATTCTGAATTATCTTCATTACGCCCTATTTTTATGTCTGTGATCCCCTCCAGTGGTGCTACTAAAATTCCCTCTGTCAAAATCGCTAATCCGGTTCTCACGGCTTTGTTAATAGCATACTCTCTGTTATTTTTGTATTGTTCTGCTACTTTTTTAGCAACCATTATTGCAACTGTTTCTCTATCTATTTTTTGGGACAGTAACTCTCTAATATATTTGGAAATAGAAATTTCAATGATCTGCTCTACCCTGCTGGCCATGTCTTCTGCCAGAGGTATTTCTACCTTCAATTCAGGATCTTTTCCCAGAGCCCTAGCTTTATCTGCCAGTTTATAACATTCTTCCACTTTTTTTTCTAAATTTTCAAAATAATTTTTCATTTCATTAGATATCATTTTACATAGACTCATGCAAAACGGTATAAAATAATTTTTTTATTTGTACTGTACAATATTTTTAGATATAATTTTTTATTATAAAATCTATATTATCATAAGTATAAATTTTTAGCTCGCTTTTACCTTCAATCTGATAAGGGAAAAATCCAGCTCACAAATGTTAAATACTACCTATAAATATGGTTTTTTATGGCTAAAAAAGAACAAAATAAAAAAGATGAAGAGTTACCAGAAAATGAGTATTTACAGACACTTGAAGAAGAAATAGAAGAATTATTGATTGCATTGATAATAGACATGAAGAAGAAAGGAATATTTGTAGAGAAAGATGAGGAATTTGATGTATCAGATAAATTCTTAAAGGATATTAAAAAAGAACTTAATGGATTAGAGATAAAAGATGAAGATGAATCCATTGCTGAGGCAATAGTAAATACCATAAAAAAATATTATTCTGATTCATTAGAAGACGAAGAATTATTTCCCCGTGGAGATATTGTGATGGGATATATATATGAAGAGCTCCAAGATTATTTAGATAATAAATAAACTATGATTATTGCAGGATTAGATGAAGCTGGGAGAGGCCCTGTAATCGGTCCTTTGATAGTTGCTGGATTTTCTTGTGAACTGGATAAGTTAAAAGATATAAAAGTTAGAGACTCCAAAACTTTGCTTCCAAGAGCTAGAACAATATTATTTGAGAAATTAGAGAATATAGCAGATCAAATTATAATAAAAAAGATAGATGCATGTGAGATAGATAATTTAAGGAAGAGCATGACACTTAACGCCATAGAACTAAATGCATTTGCAGAAATTATTAATCAGATGCATTGTACCACAATTTACGTCGATGCGGTAGACGTTAATGAAGTAAGGTTTGGGAACAATATTATGAAGCTAACCAACAATAAATATAAGATTATATCAGAACACAAAGCAGACAGTACGTACCCAATCGTATCAGCGGCTTCTATAATTGCTAAGGTTACAAGAGATCGAGAGATCGAAAAATTGAAAAAGATCATTGGTGATTTTGGGTCAGGATACCCTTCTGATCCTAAAACAATCACATTTTTAAAAAATTACTTTAAAGAGCATGGATCATATCCGAGATATGTTAGGATGTCTTGGAAAAGCATTACAAATTTAAATACTCTGGATCTATATGGATTGTGAAAATATGAAAGAAATCTTAGATAAATTAGCTAATAGATTCAATGAACGTGCAGATAAAAATGATAAATTGAAGAAAAGCATTGCTGGATTAGAAAGAAGTATCCAGATTGAGTTTACAGATAATGGTTCTTATTATCTTTACTTAAAGAACATGCACTTGTCAGAGGTACTTGAAGGCACCATTGAAAAACCAGATATCCGAGTTCAAATTACCACTGAAAATTTTAATATGATATTGAATAAAGAGCTAGATGCACTTTCTGCATATATTACAAAAAAGCTAGTAGTAAAAGCATCTTTAAGCGATAAGCTGTTGTTGACGGATCTTTTGAAATGACCAGATTTAAAATATGCCCGAAATGTGGATCGACAAATATCTATTATGAAGGCGGCATGATGATGGGAGAGATTTATAAATGCAATGACTGTGGTTATATCGGGTCATTAATTTTGGAAATAGACGAAAAAGACTATGAAGAGTTTGTAAAAGCGCTGAAAAACAAGTAATAAAAGAGCGTCTTTTCTGTTGTAATAATTGATAAATAAAGATTAGCAGGGTTACCTTGCCTCTCCACATTACACAACGTTTCTGATTCATAGGTTAAATTCTATATTGATTATTTTATAAATAAACCGCTAAATACAGTGTTTAGATAAAAAATTATCTATTATTAACCCTCTGAATTTTTTATTGTCTGAGATAAGTCTGACGTTCATAATAAAAAAGTTTATATAATAGTATTATATAATGTATTATTGTCAGACATAAATAAGACAAAAAGATGATAAAAATGATCAACATTAAAAAAACTTATGGCATTTTAAAAGGCATGTTCTACGCGGTAGTAATATACGCTTTATTATGGTGGATACCTATTTTTGGGCCTATGATTTCTGGTTATGTTGCTGGGAGGAAATCAGGAAGTCCGGTAAAAGGATTAGTTGCAGTATTGATTCCTGCTTCTATTGTGATTATATTTATTTACATGTTATCTAACTTCCAAATAGTTTATACCTTACATGCAGAATATTTAAAAAATGTATTTTTGTTCGTATATGTCCCATTAAATGCATTAAGCAATTACATATCTAACTTTAATAGCTTTTTACATTATATTCCACCAAATTTATTAATACTGGCAATATTTGCATACATTGGAGGTGTAATGAGCCTTCATATACAGAATGAAAGCGTTAACAGTGAAAACAAAAAGATAAAAGAATGGCAAAAGCATCCTGAACCAATAGATAATAATTTGGTTGAAGAAACTATAGAAAAACCGAAGATTCATCCACTCATTAAAAAAGCAGTTAAGCAACGGCACAACGAGTTTAAAAGAAGAAAGAAAGATGAAGATATAGGTGGTTTTGATACCTTATAACTCCTTTAATTTTTTTTAAAATAAAATGTTGTTTAATGAATCATCGTCTTTTACTTCTAAGAATGGTAATTGTATATTTGTTAAAATGCATAGTAGCTTAATCTTGTTCTTCAGTGCTGGATCAATGTTAGTGCCCCAGATTATACTCTCTCTTTTGTTCATCTTCGATCCTATGGAATCAATGATTGACATAACTTCACTGAGCGTCAGCTCTTCTCCAGAGTTTATATAAATTAAAGCATCAGAAGACTTGCTATAGTCTAATTCTATTAACGGATGATTTAAAGTATCATCTACCAGATCTTTTAGGTTATTAATCTCTCCTTCACTGAATAATATAGTAGATAATTTACCACTAGAAAAAATCTTTTTAATTTCAGAAAAATTAATATTTATGCCATTGTGCTGTACTAGCATATTATAAAATGCTAATATTATCTCACTTATGAGCTGATCCATTACAAAAAAAGCTTTGTCTAAGGGAAAATTAGGAAGAAGCTGCATAAGTTTGTCATTTTCAAGCATTATAATGGTCTGCGAAAAATTTATAAGTGTTGCTACTCCCTGTTTAGCTTTTGTAACCCTTGCCCGCTCTATAGAAAAGGGGATTGAAACAATACTAACAACTAATGCACCTGACTTTTTTGCTAGATCTGCAATTAAAGGAGTCGCACCGGTTCCGGTTCCGCCGCCAAATCCAGCAATAATAAATACAATATCAAAATCATTAAATAAGGTCTTTAAGGAATCCATGGCAGCTATAATAGCCCTTTCACCTAATTCAATGTCTCCTCCAGTTCCCCACCCATGCAAAAGGCTACTTGACAAATGCACTTTTTTATCGGCATTTATGGTGCTTAGATGAATAGGATCTGTGTTTATAGCTATTGTGTATATGTCTTTTAATCCGAATCTGCTTATTCTGTTAATTGTATTAGAACCAGCTCCTCCTACACCAACCGCACATATCCTAAAACCCTCTTTAATTTTTATTTTATTATCGTCAAATTTATTTTTGTAATACTCAAGATTCATTACCTTCTGCACCTTTAAAAAATTCTTTATCTAACCTAGCACGGGCCAGTTCTCTAAACTTACGATTTAAATACTCTCTTATAGCAGTTCTAATCTCTTCTTCTTTAGAAACTGCATCTCCTGCTTCAACAAGCTGAGATAGTTGTTCCATTGTATTTTTTGGAATATCTACAGTTACTTTCCCTATATTCTGGGGAGGAAATTTGTTAGATATAAATTCCAAAATTGCAGAACGAATGACATCTGAAATATTTCTATACGAACCATTTTTTATAAGTTCATCTAATTTTTCATAAGCTTCTCCAGAGATCCTTATAGTAATCCTAACAGATTCTTTATCTAGATCAGACATAGTATACACCTTTATCCTTAATTGTCAGACAAATATACATAACTTTTAATAGTATATATATTTTTCTAAATAATTAAGATAATTTATTATATTTTTAATTGAATTTACAGATTAGAAAAAAATTAATAATGAAGTATGAATATAGAACCAATGGTGAATAATAATGATCTCTTTCTTAACTCCAGAATTAGAAGAATTCAAAACTAAAATTAGAGGTTTTTGCGAAGAGAAACTTGAAAAAAATGCGTCAAAATGGGATGAAATGGAAACTTTCCCATTAGATTCATTAAAAGCAATGGCGGACTATGGAATACTAAAGTATGGTATACCTGAACTTTACGGTGGGATTGGAGAGAGCAGGTTGAAATTAGATATTATAATTGAAGAAGTAGCGAGGGTAGATCCTAATACAGCTTTTATTCTAGAAGTAGAAAGTTTGTTTAACCAGACACTATTATTATATGGTTCAGAATCTCAGAAACAGATATTAAAAGAGATTGTAACAGGCAAAAAAATAGGAACTTTTGCTATGACCGAACCCACGGGAGGTACCGATGTTTCGGGAATAAATAGTACAGCAACCTATGACCCAAACACAAATCTCTATCTTTTGAATGGGTCTAAATATTTTATAACCAATGCCAGCGTTGCTGATTACTTTATAATCTTTGCAAAAACGAAGCCTGAATTAAAAGGAAAGGGGATCTCTGCTTTTCTTGTGGAAAAATCATTTAAAAATTTTAGAGTTGGAGATCCAATAAAAATGACTGGATTTAGAGGCTCTGCCATTGCGGGATTATATTATAAAAATACTCCTGTACCAAAAGAAAATTTAATAGGCAATGAAAATGAAGGGATTAAAGTTGCATTATCTACTTTTGATCGTGGTAGAGTAAATCTCTCTGCATTAGGACTAGGAATGTTACAAAGGGCTTTTGAAGAATCTTTATCATTTTCTAAAACCAGGAACAGTGGAGGTAATGCAATTATCTCAAACCAGTTTATTCAGAAGTATATTGCAGACATGGCCACAGATCTTGAATCTGCAAGATTGATGGTTTATAATACTGCAATGTTAATAGATCAAAATAAAGATTTCAGCAAAGAAGCTGCTATGACTAAACTCTTTGTTTCAGAAGCAGCAATTAGGCACATATCTAATGCTGTTGAAATATGGGGCGGTTATGGATATACAAGAGGCACTGTAATCGAAAGATTGGCAAGAGATGTTCATAATCTGACTTTGAGCCTTGGTACCTCAGAGGCAATGAGGATGGTAATATCAAGACATGTTAGTAAGTGAGCATCTTTATGTAACTACATCATCTATTGCAACCAAGAATTTCATATGCTAGCGTTACGCTTAGTGCCCCAAGGACTTAAACCATACTCTTGATTTTTAAATGAGCTTTTTTAATATTTTATCGCATGAGCTCTCTGAATATAATCAATCTCTGCACTTCGTTGGTACCCTCGCCTATCTCCAAAAGTTTTGAGTCACGAAGATATCTGTCTATTCCAAAATCTCTAAAATATCCATACCCACCATGTACCTGAATTGCAAAGTTTGAGATCTTCATGGCGATCTGGCTCGAAAAATATTTTGCCATAGAAGCCTGTTTCTTGAATGTTTTTCCCTGATCTTTTAAGAGCGCTGATTGCTGAACCATTAATCTTGCCGCTTCTAGCTCAGTTCCCAGCTCTGCTAGCCTGAATTGTAAACCTTCAAAATTCTCTAATTTTGAACCGAAAGCAGACCTTTCTTTCATGTATGAGACAACAAGATTAAATGCACCTTGTGCTAGACCAACGCCCATAGCGCCAATAGCTATGCGACCTGCATCTAAGATGTTCATTGCCTGTTTGTATCCTTCACCCTCTTTGCCTAACAGATTTTCTTCCGGAACTTCCACATCGTTTAAAAATATCTCTGCGGTCTCTGTACCTCTAACACCTAATTTATTCTTTATTGCATTTCTTTCAATTCCTTTAGCATGACCGTCTACTATAAATGCAGATATACCTTTTTCAGTCTTAGCAAATAATATCAAATAGTCTGAATGCACTCCATGGGTAATAAATATCTTAGATCCTGTTATTATATATTTGTCATCTTTTTTTAGAGCTTTAGTCTGAAGATTTTTTGCATCACTTCCAGACTGAGGTTCTGTTAAAGCCCAGGCAATCGGGTTTGCCGAAGCTATTACTTCTGGCACATATCTCTCTCTCTGCTTCTCATTACCATAAATATATAAATGTGAGAGTCCAAGGCTATTCTGTGCTTCTAAGCTAAGAGCTAAACCACCTGAATATCTCCCTACAATCTCTAGAATATATGAATATGTAAGCATATCCAGCTCTGAACCACCATATTTCTGTGGGATCAGTATTCCCATCAACCCTATATCTCTAAGCTCTCTGTAAAGCACTGAAGGTATTTCATCTTCCTCATCTATCTTTTTAGCTATAGGCTCTATTTTTTTCTTTGCAAATTCCTCTATTGTATTTATCAATATTTTCTGTTCTTCTTTTAATTCTATCATGTAAATCACTTTTTAAAAGATATTACCACACCTAATGGATCAAGCTCTCTCATAATCTTCAGTTCATTGTCGTTTGGTGCATCAGAAACTTTTACGTT
The DNA here is from genome assembly GCA_038729465.1 of Thermoplasmata archaeon. Lineage (NCBI taxonomy): Archaea > Methanobacteriati > Thermoplasmatota > Thermoplasmata > Thermoplasmata archaeon. Next base: position 13,586 of record JAVYRZ010000006.1, on the reverse strand, counting down.
GTCTGAAACTTCTATTTCAAAACTGCTGTTATTTTGTATATCCTGTAAACTTATGCCTGGATATGTTTCTATCAATCTTATTCTCTTTGTCAACGGATTAAAATCATATACTCCTAATTGTGTAATTAACCTGAATGGCCCAGTGTCTTTAGGTAGTCCTCTAGGTTCTCTACCTTTGCTATCTATGTACCCTGGAGAGGTCATAAAATCCAACTTTTTTACAAACTTGCTTTTGTCCTGCTTCATAATAATTATAGTTTTCCAGCAAAACGATGCAACATCGTTATTACCACCACTTCCCGGTAATCTAACCTTTGGCTTATACCATGATCCTATTACAGTAGTGTTTAGATTTCCATATGCATCTATCTGAGCACCTCCAATAAATCCATAATCTACAAAACCGCCCTGAGCTACAGACATTACGTAATCCATTCCTGATAGTAACAATGCTTTGTAAAAAGATAACGAGTCACCTACAGATAATGGGACTCTTGGAACCAAACTGCCAATTGAACCTGATTCAAATATTAATGTAAGATTTGGAGCATGCAGACGTTTTGCCAGCATCGCGGATAATAACGGTAACCCGGTCCCCACAAATACAGTTTTCTTATCTTCTAACACCCTCGCTGCAGCGACGGTCATCATCTCTACAGATGTATAGCTCATTTTTTTCAAGCCTCCAGCCATTTAAGATCTGGTAAAAGCTCTAATTTTTCTATTTTTTTCAGTTTTTTCATTTTTGCAATTCCACCTACTAATTCTAAGTATTCTTTAAAATTTTCAACATTATAAACATATTTTTTAAGATAATTCTCAACTCCTAAACTTGTTTTTGATACTTTTAACCATTCTGCCATAATTTCTTCATCAGAATAATATAAATACGGCATATTTGTCGGGTGGGCACCATATGGTATTTTTATCACGGCATCAACTAAAAAATAGGGTATTGCAGTTCTCTCAGGATGCATACGTATTTGATCATTGCTAACTATCTTTTCTGTTGTAATGATCAATCTTTTAGTAGCTCTTGCAAGATCTATGTCTTGAACCGTAATACCATCAATCTGAGAGTTTCCATACATATCTGATCTGTTCACATGAACAAACGCTACGTCAGGATAGCATGCAGGAATCAAAGATATCGGTTTGTAGCTAAACGGATCTTTTACTACTTTCGAAGAACTGTATTTTAAGGTATCACTGCCTAAAGCACCTCTGTTTGGTAAAAACGGTAATCCCATAGCAGCTGCTTTCAATCGTAATCCAAATCCACCATTACTCCATTCAGCAATCACTTTTACAGTACCATTTTCTACTGCTCTCCTAGATGCAGGAGATAGTCCTCTCAATTCGTGGCCAAATGTATATGTAGCTTCTATTTTATCTACAACCCCTGCAGCTACTAGAATATCAACATCGTGCACAGCAGTTTTTGCACCCATGGTCAAATTTCTTTTTTTCTGTCTGATTATTTCATATATTGCCGCCATAGGTGTACGCACATGGCCAAAACCTCCAAAAACAATATAATCCTGATCTTTTACAAAATTTCTAACTGCGTCGGACAAAGACATAAACTTGTTTGTATAATCTCTGGTTTTATTATCTCGAAACCATTCCCTCATATAATCTGGATCATGCCAACCAGCAAGTTTGCCTATGCCGTTTTCTAAAACAAATCCATAACTCATATCTATAATAATATTTGAAGTGTTTAAAAATCTTTCGAAATATGGATGTTGTCAATTTTTCATTGATATGTAAATATTATTTCATTTTGTTTGTGCTCATTGCTTTTATTTTGATCATTTAATTTGTTTTGTGAAAGATATGAGCTGTGTTAATTGATAATCTTTTCAATATTTTTCAACGGATAATTGACAAATCCAAAGATTCAAAAAATATATAAATAAGAAGCCCTTACCTCTTCACACTGTGATATAATATGGGAAGCATTAGACCTTTAATAATAAAAAATGTTGCGAAAGAGCTATTGGAAAAATATCCTGAGGAATTTAATGGAGATTTTGAAAACAACAAACAGAAAGTTAATCTATATACAAATGTACCAACTAAAAGAATTAGAAACTTAGTTGCAGGATATGCTACAAGATACTGGATAGTAAAGCACACTAAAAAACCAGAACGGGAAATTAGTATAGACAATATTGAAAACTTTTAATTTATTCGATAATTAGAACGCCCCACTTGCCTAAAGAAAGGGTGAGGCCATAACCATTTTCTTTTACGTATCCGTTTACTATTTTTATTTTACTCCCTATTTTTACGTTTTCAAGTTTAGGAATATCTCCATTCCAGAATGTAACTATGCATGTTCCTGTATCATCTTTAATTTTTACTTTTTTTACTGTAAGAACCTTGTCTTTAGATTTTACATTTTCTTTTTCAGAGATCTCTACCACTTCACCTCTTACAGTAGCATTTATTCCATCAATTAAAAATTTTATTTTATACGTATTACCTGGATTTTTACCGTACTCATCAACTATAATATAAGCAATGGCAATATCTGTAAGTAATCCACCATATTTTTCCCTTCTCTTTTCTATTTCGTTTAAAAATTTATCGTAAGTTATAAGGTCGTCTACTAGGGCATAAAGATCTTTTATTTCCATCTAATATCTCTATATGATATAGTTATTAATTAAACTATCTAAGGTTTCTATGTCAGAAATGGATGTTTAAGTTATTTGTTACTATATATCTAAAATTCAGTTGTAAATTTGTACCATCCGATCATTAGAAATTATAAAATAATAGATTATGCTATTCATCTTTTATGATCGATATTAATTTACCAATTCGTAATAATAAAACACTTGAAATATTACTGAAAGAAGTTAATGAAAGTATTGAACTAAATACTCTATGGAAAGCATCAAACATAACTGCAATAGATCGCTTAGGTTTTAGTGATCATGGCCCTGTCCATATAAGGATAGTTACTAACATAGCATTAAAGCTGTTAAGAATATTAATTAAAAAGGGTATAACTCCAACAATTGTTAAAAATTATGCATATTCAAATGAAGATGCAGAAGTTGTGGTTTTTTTAGGCTCAATTTTACATGATATCGGGCATTCCATACATCGCGTAGATCACGAACTATTAAGTACTTTTTTAGCGATAGATATATTAGAAAATTTACTGAAAGATGTCTATGATAAAGAGAAAAAAGAGATAATGAAAGTAGAAATATTGCATTGCATCTATTCTCATCGTTCAGATATAACTCCTTTAACAATAGAAGCAGGTGTAGTTAAGATTGCTGATGCTCTAGACATGGCAAAGGGCAGAGCCAGAATACCATTTAACGCCGGCAAGGTAAATATTTACTCTGTGTCTGCAATGGCTATAGAAAGTATAGAAATAGGAGAAGGTGCAAATGTGCCTATATCTATAAAGATTAAAATGCGTAATTCTGCAGGAATATTTCAGATTGACGAACTTCTAAAAAACAAGATTAACACGTCAGGCATAAAAGAATACATTGAGGTAGTAGCTGAAATTGGAAAAGAAGAAAAAATCATTGAGAAAAGTTATACAATTTAAAAAACACATGCAAGATTTTTAATATTTTATAGGCATATTGATAAAATATGTATTTAAGCAATGATGAAGAGCAAATATTACAAGGAGAAAAAGGAACTGCACTGCAAAAAGCAATGGAGTTGTTAAATTCTTTAGGTGCAATTTTTGGTGCAGAAAAATTAATTGAAATAAAATCTGCGCAGATTTCTGGAGTGTCATATAAAAATATTGGGGATGGTGGGATAGATTTTCTACAACATTTTAAAGGAGAGAAAGTGAAGGTAAAAACTACATTAAATCCCATTGGATTTGATATGGAGTACCCACACTATTTAAATTTATCTTCGGACTTTATTGCAAAGCAGATCAAAATTTTAAATCTTTATAAATCAATGGGAGTACTCGCTACTTACACTTGCACCCCCTATTATTTTGAGAATATTCCATCGTTTGGTGATGATATAGCTTGGGCAGAATCTTCAGCTGTAATTTACGCAAATTCAATACTTGGAGCCAGAACCAATAGAGAAAGCGGGGTATCTGCGATGGCTGCAGCATTGTTGGGAAAAACTCCATTATACGGATTGCACATTTCCGAAAATAGAAAGGCAACTGTAAAAATAGTTTTGAAGTTTACACCCTCAATGGCTGACTTTGCTGTAATTGGGTTATTGATAGGAGAAAAAGTTAAGAATGGGATACCTTATATTACAGGTATCAGAGACTATACAGAAAGTGCATTAAAAAGCCTAGGTGCAGCTATGAACGCAACCGGTGCAATACCAATGTTTCATGCTGAGATGATCACACCAGAATGGAAAATGTCGGACCAAGGATTAGAAAAAATAACGATTGAGGAAAATGATATAAAAGAATATCGAGAGAAATTTAATAGCCATAAAGATCCGGAACTCGTGGCTTTAGGATGTCCTCATTTATCCTATTTAGAATTAAAAGAAATTGCATTATACTTAAAAAACAAGAAGAAAAAAGATAATGTAGAATTGTGGTTATTTACGTCGCGATCTACAAAACAGAAAGCTTACAATTACGTGGCTCAGATAGAAGATTTTGGCGGTAAAGTTTATGCAGACACTTGTATGGTTGTTGCACCTATAAATCTAAAATTTAATGTTACTGCAACAAACTCAGGGAAGGCAGTTTACTATCTAAGATTACCAAACTACTCTAACCAGGATACTGTATTTTATGATATTTATACACTTTTGGAGATGGTCTGTAAATGATAATTGAAGGCAGAACTATATACAAAGGAAAGGCAGAAGGGTCTGTTATAAAATGTGATGAATCTGTTTCATTTTTGGGCGGTGTTGATTCAATAACATCTAAAATAAATAGTGGATTATGCAAAGATAGAGAGATTAAAGATTCTATTTTTGTATTTGATCGAGGAAAAGGAAGTACTGTAGGATCTTATGTTATTTACTCTCTAAAATATTATAATGTTGCTCCAAGGGCGATGATTTGCAGAAAAATTGATGAGATTGTAGCTACTGGTGCAGTAATGAGCAATATTCCTACAATAGATATGATCGATATAGATATATTCGCAGATAATGATTATGTAAAGATTAACGACAATAAAATAGAGATAAACATTGAACCTGTAGAAGTAGTTACTGGGATATTAAAATACAAAGACAAGATTTTGATACTTAAAAGAAGCGATAAAGTTAAGACAAACAAAAATAAATGGGCTGGAGTATCGGGTTATATAGAGCCTAAGGATGAACCATTATCCAGATCCATGATAGAAATAGAAGAAGAAACAGGCCTGAAAAAAGAGCATTTAAAACTTCTAAAACAAGGAAATTTTATTTATACGAGAGATCATGAAACATTGTGGAAAATTTACACCTTTCTCTGGGAAATAGACATAGATACTATTAAGATAGATTGGGAGCATACTGAATATAAATGGATCTCAGTATCTGAGTTAGAGTTATTCGATACTGTGCCAAAATTGAAAAATGTTATACTATCTCTTCTCAAATAAGAATTAGCAAATCTAAAATAAAAAAAGAGAGTGTTTATTTTTGAATTGTTATAGAGCCAGTTGGGCAGTTATCTAAACATTCAGTGCATCCATCAATGCAAGCTTCTGGATGTATTACTTTACTTACATTTTGTATTTCAAAAACTATTGGATTCGCAGGACATACTGATGCGCATATTCCACAAGCAATGCATGTTGGTTCATCGACTACTGGTTTCTGTGTCATTTCATAAATCACCTCAAATTTTCTACTAAAAGCATTAATACGAAAATTCATATAAATCTTTTCATGAGATAACATTGCCTGAATAGTAAATTTTTTTAACGGCCGGCTTTTTTTGCGATACCTGTCAGGCATCTGATCTTTAGGAAAGTTCATATATGGTAGTGATATAAATGTAAAAAAACCGAGCTGAAAATTTACATATGTACAGAGCAGATGATAACAGGCCAGATCTTATCAACGAAGATTTGACAAAATCTATTAGATAGTAAAAAGATGTATGCAGTTAAAGTAGAAAAAAAGAATGGAGAGAGAATCCGGAAAAAGTTAGAAATAGCTAAAAAGTTAGATCATACTAGGAAAATAGAACTTGTTAACAACAACCTGATACTTCCTATAACTGAGTATATTAAAAATACTGATCTTCAGGTAATAGAATATAACGGTACTGAGAGATCAGGGACTCTTTCTCCTTTTGAAAAAATAAAGGCAAAGTTAGATATTTCTGAAAGTTTAAAGGAGCATCTTCCCAATAGATGGGAAAAATATGGATCTGTGCTAATATTGAAATATCCACCCATACTAGAACCTTTTAAAAATCAGATTTTACCTGTTTACGCTAAAGAGTTAAACGTCAAAACCATACTTAATGAGAAAGGTAAGATTCATGACATAATCAGAGTTCCGGATATGGATATAATTTATGGGAATGAATCTGAAACAATACATATAGAGAATAGTATAAAATATAAATTTGACGCAATTAAAATTATGTTTTCTTCTGGAAACGTGAATGAAAGAATAAGGATGAGCAAGATCAATGTTGATTCTGAAACAATTATAGACATGTTTGCCGGGATCGGTTATTTTGCATTACCTCTAGCAAAATATCAAAAGCCAATAAAGATTTATGCATGTGAATTAAATCCTGTTGCCTTTAAATATCTTAAAGAGAATATTAAGTTGAATAATATTGATAATATTGAGCCATATTTAGGAGATAATAGAAACTTTGATAAAGCAAAAGCAAACCGTATTTTGATGGGATATATAAATACTGAAAAATTTATACCTAAGGCACTTTCATTGTTGGCAGATGGAAAAGGAACAATCCATTTTCACAATACATGGACTACTGAAGAATTGAAAAATAAGAGTTTAGTTTTAGACAATTATTCTAAAAGATATGGATTTGAGTATAAACTTCTATATTTTTCCGTAGTAAAATCATATGCTCCACATATATGGCATATTGTAGCAGACCTCAAGATATTATAGAGCATATTTAATCTATATTCAAACCAATTAAAAAAGAGTTAATATAATACCTGATTATTAACTTACTTATGGTTATATTAGTGCCATCTATACTTTCTGCTAACTTTGCTAATTTAGAAAAAGATATAAAAGAATGCGAAGCTAATGGAATTAGTATGTTTCACTTAGACATAATGGACGGTCATTTTGTTCCGAATATATCTTTTGGGCCTATTGTTGTAGAAAGTATAAGAAGAGTAACATCGGCTAAATTAGACAGCCACTTAATGATTGAACACCCAGAAAAGTATATGGATCAATTTATAAGTGCAGGATCGGATATTATCACTGTTCATGTTGAGACAATTAAAGATGATAAAATATTGAAACAAGCTAAAAAATCTAATATTATGATTGGTTTGGCCATCAATCCTGAAACAGATGTTTTCAAGGTTTCTGGTTTTCTTAAGTATATAGATTTCATATTAGTTATGTCGGTTCATCCTGGTTTTTCAGGTCAAAAATTTATAATCGAATCACTCAATAAAATAAAAAATATTAAAGAAATTATTCTAAAAAATAATTTGAACATTAAGATCGAGGTAGATGGTGGTGTAAATCAAAGTAATGCAAAGGCTATAATTGAGGCTGGTGCGGATTATCTAGTGGCTGCAAGCGCGATATTTAATGGCAATATTTCAGATAACATAAAAAAGTTTTATTCTATATTTTAAACAAGAAAGTTACTATAGCCTAAATAAATATGTGCAACAATTATTTTTGTAATAGCTAATCCTCAACTAAAGCATCGGAGCTTTTTAGGATCACGAATATCTGCTTTTACAGAGATATTTCATATTAGCAGGATAACCGTCACAGGCGTAATTCAAATTGCACCACTCCTACTTTTATCATTTCTATCTTCGCCATGTTTAGCGATGTGTTCAGATCTCTGTCTAATTCTATTCACAGTTTTCACAATGATATTTTCTAATAAAAATAGTTACAAACAAATCTGCAACAAAAAGAGGTTTTTCTAATACTTTTTTGTGATGATAAAGCTTTGCTTTGACAGTTTTAATCATTTCTTATATATAATCATCTATTGAAAACAGTCCATATATCCCCTATCTAAATACTGGAGGATTACTGCTAACTTTATTTTACTTGCTAACTTATTTCTGTGTTTTACGCGCTTTTATTTTTTCAACCAGAATTTTATTCATAAAAATTGCAAAATATTAAATCAAAGTATTTTATTAACTGTTAATAATGATTAAAGGAAAAGATATAGTCTCTATAAAAGACCTGAAAAAGGATGATATTGAAGAGATTTTCAGAGTTGCTGACACAATGGTTCCCTATGTTAATGGAAACAGTTTAGATATATTGAAGGGCAAGGTTCTTGCTACACTTTTTTTTGAGCCTAGCACCAGAACTAAAATGTCGTTTGAAGCTAGTATGTTCAAGCTTGGAGGAAATGTAATAACTTTCTCAGATCCCAAAAGCACTTCTTTTGCAAAGGGAGAAACACTTGCAGATACTATTCGAATGGTCGACGCGTATTCAGATGTGATAGTAATAAGACATTCTTATGAAGGTGCTGCTAAACTAGCCGCTCATTTTGCAGATCACCCTGTCATTAATGCAGGGGATGGTGCTGGCCAGCACCCAACGCAGACTCTTCTGGATTTATATACCATAAAGAAAGAGAAGGGAAGGTTAAACAACATTAACATTGGATTTGTTGGAGATCTGAAATATGGAAGAACCGTCCATTCATTAACACATGCATTGGCAGAGTTTGGTGCCAACCTTTATTTTATATCGCCAAAACTTTTACAGATGCCGGATTACATAATTAGAGAGATATCAGACAGAGTTAACCATATAGTTACTGACAATCTTGAAGAAGTAATAAAAGATCTAGATGTAATTTATGTTACTAGAATTCAAAAAGAACGTTTTGGGGACATAAACGAGTACCAGAAAGTTGCAGGATCTTATATAATAGATAGAAAATTGTTAGAAAAAGCAAAGGAAAATGTAATAGTGATGCATCCACTGCCTCGCATAAATGAGATAAGTACAGACGTTGACGCTTTACCTAACGCAAAGTATTTCACGCAAGCGGCTAATGGTGTGCCTATAAGAATGGCACTTTTGAGCATGGTACTGGGAGCTAGATAAATATGGATGAACAAACATTAAAAGTTCAAAAAATAAAAAACGGAATAGTGCTAGATCATATAGATAGCGGTTTCGCGCTGAAAGTATTGAAGATATTGGGAATTGAAGACGATATTGGATCTACAATTAGTATTTTAATGCATGTAAGCAGTAAGTCCAAAAAATTTAAGGATATTGTAAAGATAGAAGATAGATACATTGGCGAAAAAGAAATAAATAAAATATCTTTGATTACTACTTCTGCTACAGTAAACATTATAAAAAACTATGAAGTAACAGAGAAATACAGAGTTCAGGTACCGAAATCACTAAAAGGTATTGTAAAATGCTCCAATCCAAGCTGTGTTACTAATCAAAATGAACCAATAGAACCTGAATTTATAACAATATCCTCAAAACCAATTAAGATAAAATGCAAATATTGTGAACGAGAAATGGATCAACAAGATATCTTAAAAAACATAATTTGAGCTACTCCTCAGCTAAAGTATCGGAGTTTCCTTGCCCCTATGCCCAAGAGTGTACGGATATATTTCATGCTAGCAGAATGTTGCAATCTCCACAAACGTAAATTCAGATTGCGCTAACCTGCTTTTAACGTTTCTATCTTCGCCATGTTTAGCGATGTGTTCAGATCTCTATCTAACCCTATTCACAGTTTTCACAATGATATGTTCTGATAAAAATAGTTGCAAACAAACCTGCAATCACCAAAATGTTTTTCAATACTTTTTTGTGATGATAAAGCTTTGCTTTGGAAGTTTTAATTATTTCTTATATATAAGCATCTATCAAAAACAGTCCGCGTATTTCCTATCTAAATATCGGAGGATTACTAATACTAACTTTTCTTTATATATTTATTATTATTTTTATCTGATCCCCATCTTTCAGTTTGAAAAAATCTCTTAATTTTATTGCGGAAATTATCTCGATTGTATCCGTATAATGAGTTCTGTCTGGTATAATTAATGCCGCGTTAATCTCTTCAATTTTAGCATGATAAGCTATTACGTCTCCGAATGATCTATCTTCAGTTTTAAATCCTTCTATTACTATGCCTTGGGCAGCTCTAATCAATTCTAGTTTAGGTAAATACTCACTGTTTACCTTAACGTTAAGAGTGCCCAAAAAAGGTTTTATATTAAGTTTTTTAATGATCTGGTCCCTATAATTCCTCTCTTTCATATAGTAGTACCCTTCTCCAAGCCCAGAAACTACTTTTCCCTCAAGTTCTATATTGTTATTCATTTCAAATATTTTCATATAATCAATCATCTCTTTTTTAAGCACTGTTAAGCCTTCTTCAGTAATTTTAATTTTTTGTGATTTTACGCCCATTGACCTGCTGATATATTTATATTTGTCTAATATCAGAATTTTTCTAGAAAACGATTGCTGGCTTATATTCATTTCTTTTGCGCAGGCATTCGTTGTAATGGTAATAAATTGTTTATCTGCTCCTTTCAAAGCCAGATATTTTAATATATCCAATTCCTTAAATGTCATTTTTCCACCATCAGATATGATTTTTGTCTTGGTATGACTCTTATAATACTTTTCTCCTTTAAAATTCTTCTTAATTCTTTATCATTGGTAGCTACTGCAGCATTTAGCTTTTCTGATGCCTCTATAACACCTAAATCTCCTTTTTTAGTGGTTATGACGTTATTATATTTATGAATAAGGTTCAATGCAGATTTAGCATTGTTATTCTTTATTGCAAGTTTCTTTAGTTCTTCAACCACACAAGTTGGTACATAAATTTCTGTAAAATTTAGCCTGTTCAGCTCTGTGTCAAGATTAATTTTCGTGGTAAATGGAAGTAATAAAATATTTGTATCTAGTACAACTTTCATTTTTTTAGATATGCACCTACTTTTTCCATTCCCTCTTCGATGAGAGAAGTATTTAGCACAAGTGGCCCATAAGAAATTCTTACTCCATTTTCAAGGCTTTTACCAAAACCAGCACCCGGAATAAATAGAACTCCCGTATTTTTCAACACGTCCATTACAAATTTGTCACCATTATAAGGTACTTTCATCACTGTATAAAGTCCACCCTCAGGTTTTAAGTATGGGTAACCTATCTCTTGCTCTATAGCCTTTGCTGTTACCGTAGCTGCCTTTTTATACATTTCTCTTGATTTTTGAAGATACTTGTTTAGGTTTCCATTCTTAATGTTCTGGTCTAAATAATTGTAAAGTGCCATTTGATGGAGCGTATCTGGGCAAAGTACTGTTGCCTGCTGTACACGTTCTAAGGCATTTATGATCTCTGAATCTGCGATAACCCATCCCAACCTTCTTCCCAACCCTCTACCCCACTTAGAATTAGATTCAATAAGTATTAAATTTTCATAATCTAGAGGTCCATCAGAAAAATAAGTAGGATAGTTTTCTGAAAAATACTGAGATTTGTAAGCAGTATCTATGGCGACATAAGCATTATAATCTTTTGCTATTTTAAAAACAGATTTTACAAAATCATAATCTGGTATCTGACTCGTCGGATTATCGGGGGAAGGAAATAGAATTAACTTAGGTCTGTTATTTTCAAACTCTTTTTCTAATCTTTCAAAAATCAGTTTTTTGTCTCCAAAATATCGCCATGACTCTGGGTCCAATACTTGCAAAAATCTAACTTTTATACTTGGATCTACAAAACCAATTTGCCCCATATAATTGGCATATGTTGGATCTAAAAACAGTACACTGTCACGAGGATCTAATATTGTCCTGAATAGATCTATCGTCAGCTGAGTGCTACTTGCTCCAATAATAATGTTTTCCAAGTTAACTTTCATCCTGTAAATACTGTATTCCATTTCTCTAAGTTTATCTCTAAGCTCATTTGTGCCCAATGTCGCACTGTAAGCTCCACTTTTATGGAACTCTTCCTTATCGTTTACAACTTTTAGGTAACTATCCCTGAGCTCTTCTGGAGAATAATGATTGACCCAGCCACCACCAAAAGAAATTAGATCATCAGGATTTAATCCCATGTTAATGATGTTTTGTCTCTCCGCAATTTTCATAATCTGCCTGATTGGAGAAGGGCTATTAAGCTGTTCTTTAACCATTTTTGATAATGTCATTAGAAATTCACCTCTACTTCACGATAGATCCAAAACCAATATTCTTTTTTATTTTTTCAATTTTAACTTTGAGTTTCTGCCCTTTTTTTGATCCTGGCACATAAATCATATATTCTCCCTTTCTGGCTATTCCATCACCATCTCTACTTAAATCAGATATTTCCAAGTCATATATCTTTCCCTCTTCAATTTTTTCTTCCTGCACTCGAATATCAATTTTAGCTGAGACAGGTCTACTGGCGCCACAAGCTTTACAAACTAATATCTCAATTCTATCTTCTTTTCTAAGCATTGTATCTGGACTGCCACACTCATAACACAAGACATAAATTTTAATGTAATCATTAATCTTTAATTTTACATTTATAGGTGATACTTTTCCTTTAAATATCAGTCTATCTCCTTGTAAAATACCGGCAGTACCAAGTTCCCGTAATAAAAATTTAGAAAGATGCGATGGATCTCTATCTATCTTTTTTGCTATTTCTACAAAGTTACGAAATATTGTGTTTTTACCTTCTATCATTAAATCTGCTTCAGGTATCTGAAATCGATCATTTGAAGTTGTCAGTGTAGGCATTTTTTCTCTAGCTCTCTTTAACAGAGATTCATAATCAAATATATTACTCATCGCACCCTTTAATTACATTTTTGCTTATATAATTTGTTATTATACACGGCGTAATAAATAATTGCGCATATTTATATATTTAAAATGTACATGATCTTTACTATACAGAATGAAATTAAAAGAAATTCTGAATCCAGATACGATCATAGACTGCATGGTCTTATGAGTTTGCAAAAATATTGAGACATTCTCCAAGAACAATAGAGTGCTGGATCAATTCATTTAACTCTGATGGATTAGGAGCATTTTATGATATAGAGAAATCTGGAAGACCATCAAAACTATCCAGCGAGATTCTCAATGATATTAATAGAGATTTAAGAAAGGATCCTCACGAATTTGGTTATTTTCAGAACATGGGGGATGGCATTCTTCTGAAAAGATATTTGCTGGACAAATATAACATAGATCTTGAGGTAAGACAGTGCCAAAACATATTTCACAAACTTGGATTTAGGTTAAGAAGACCCAGATCTATTATCGCAAAAGGAGAAAGAGATCTTAAAGACAATTTTAAAAAAACTCTTTGATCTGATCTCAGAAAATACTAACTTATTATATTTGGATGAATGTCACTTCAACCAGCATGGCTCCAGATACAGAATA